>CAXEKM010000036.1:0-4385 GCA_963996645.1 uncultured Marinoscillum sp. | reverse complement strand
GATCCCAGCAAACCAGCACACCAATCTTAGCATATTTCGTTTGGAAGGTTTTAAATCCAAGATCTCCAGGTGTGAAATAGAATTTCTCAAAATACCCAGGATCGTCTGGAATGTGCATTTTTCGGTATTTACCAAGGTAAGTGCCATCCGCATCGATTACAGCTGCAGTGTTGTGATACAAACCTTGAGCTCTTTTCTCAAAAAGCGAAGCAATGATCACTACATTGTGTTTTTTGGCTAGTTCAGAAAATATTTCAGTAGATGGACCAGGAATGGCTTCTGCTAATTTGAAATTTTCATAATCCTCTACGTCGCAGAAATAGGTAGATCCAAACAGCTCCTGGAGACAGATGATCTGTGCGCCCTGTTTTGCTGCTTCTTCTACGCCTTCTACGGCTTTTCTAAGGTTGTCTTTTAAGTCAGAGCTACATGAGTTCTGAACTAAACCAATATTTACAATTCTTTCTTTTGCCATATCACTGTGTCAAACTTCAAAAGGAGGTGTGAAGTTCGGCAATAGTACGGGAAATTGAAAAAAGTGTTTTTAAGAATCTGAAATTAATCAGCAGGATTAGCGACAACTAATGTGTCGGTTTGAATAGATAGTTTCCAGGTTTCGGTAAGATTATATCCACGAGACATGCCTGTAATATGATGTCCTACAATACCGATGGCTGCTCCTGCGGCCATTGCTGCAATTGGTGGTTCATATGGGTGTTCTCGTTCAGCAAGGAAAGGGTTTCTTTCCGCATTAATAGCTACCAGCAGTCCAACCATCCCACCGGCAGCTAGCAAAGCTCCAGCAGTAGTAACTGTATAGCCGACAGCATCCTGGGCGAGACTGACTCTTGTTTTACAAGATATTTTTCGAAGCCCATTAATGGGTATGGTATCTAAATTTGTTATGATGGCATCGGTGCTCAGTTGGAATTCATCAAATCGATAGCGTTTGCCATCCAGAGTGACTAGCCGGATTTCCTGAGGTTTGACTATGCGAAAGGCGTTAGGGTTGGTAGTCTTTGTGAGGACTAAAGATTGGCTATATCCTAATGAGGTAATACCCATTAGGCTAACCAGAAATAAGGTACGGATCATGATTATCAGCGGTGTTAATACCTGAAGATAATCAATAAATACCTAAGAACCAGTTAGCTTCAACGATTAAAGACTGGGCTAAACTTACGAGGTGGTGCTACAAATCTTTTTTTCAACTGAAAATATGCGATAGAGCCGATTAGTGGGAAGAACAATATGACCAATAACCATATGGTCCTGTAGCCAGGAGACATGAACCGTGAACTGGCTACGTCTTTGATTGCCCAGAACCATAATGCAACATTTAATACGGCTAAAACAGTAATTAATACAGTTGACATCTCGATTATTTTTTCCTTTTGAATGGTCTTCTTTTACCACCGCCACCACGTTTTGGCTTCGGTTCATATGCAGGACCTTCTCCAATATACGCAGGAATTTTCGCCTTTGGAACGGGTTTGCCTAATAATTCTTCAATGGCCAGGAATTTGGATTGCTCTTTTTCATTCACAAATGTGAATGCTGCTCCAGTGCTGGCAGCTCTGGCAGTACGTCCAATACGGTGAATGTAGTCTTCTCCATCATTTGGCACATCGTAGTTGATGACGATATCAATATCTTCCACATCAATACCTCTAGCCAGGATGTCTGTAGCCACCAACACTTTTAGTTTACGACTCTTAAACTGACTCAAAACATCTTCTCGAGCTTTTTGCTCCAGATCAGAGTGTATTTCTTCTACCGACATGTCGGCTTTTTTGAGTTCTCGGGTCAAGCGCTTCGCACTGTCTTTGGTAGAGCAGAAAACGATGACACTTCTCAAGAAATCGGCCTTAAGGATGTGTTTCACCAAATCGATCTTTTGTCCATCATAGCAAACAAATGCTGCCTGAATGATTTTCTCATTGGGCTTACTGATGGCAATGCTGATTTCTTCTGGTTCTTTCAGGATTTTCTTCGCTAGCTCTCGAATTTTGGGAGGCATCGTTGCCGAAAAGAGTAACGTCTGACGTTCTTTGGGTAAGTAGCCTATGATTTTCATGATGTCTTCATTGAAACCCATGTCCAGCATTCGGTCTGCTTCGTCCAGTACCAGTACATCCAGTTGCTCTACCTTCACATATTTCATGTTGAGGTGTGCTATCAGCCTTCCTGGAGTACCTACTATAATGTCGGCGCCTTCTGTAAGCGCTTTTTTCTCTCGATCGAAACTCTGACCATCACCACCGCCATAAACTGCAAGTGAGCTAACAGAGGTGTAATAAGATAATCCTTCTAGTTGCTGATCAATTTGAACCGCCAACTCACGAGTAGGCACGATCACCAATGCTTTGATGTGTCCGTCTTGTGGCTGTTCTAATATTCTATGAATAATTGGGAGTAAGAATGCTGCTGTCTTTCCTGTTCCGGTTTGAGCAGCAGCAATTATGTCTTTATTCTCTAATATAATGGGGATTGTAGCCTCCTGAACAGGAGTAGCGTTTTCAAACCCAATTGCATCTATTCCTTCTAGCAGCGATGGGTTTAAATTCAGTTCTGAAAATTTCAAAGTATTTCGTCCTTGGTTCGTATCAATATTGTATCCGTTACAATATGAGCAGTAAGTTAATCAATAGTCAATGACTTGATGAAATTTTCATTCGTATTGGTCTAAACTTCAGCCATTTCTTTGAGTTCAGCGAATTTCTCACGGTTTTTCACCACTGTGCAAGTGGTTCCGAAAAACTCCAGCATGACTCTGGCGGCATTGCGAATAAGAATACTTCCTGAAATAACCACCACTCGATCTATCTGATGCTTGTGAAGACTCATGTATTCGTACCAGAGTTTTCTTGCAGATATTTCAAATCCGCCCATGTCCTCACAGTCCCAAATAAATACATAGTGTGTAAGTGGGTTGGTGTCCATTTCCTGGTGCCATGCGCGGGTAGAATCTCGTGAGGCTGTTTCGGTAAATTTCCCTTTGAATTTGAAGTAAAGACTTGGCTCTCCCTGATAGTGGCCAGAGTCAATGTCGATGTTTGACGATGTGTATTTCATAACGTATTTAACTGAGTAACCATGATAAATGTACCAGCTAAATACAGTTACGACAAGGGAATAATTAGTGAATAATGGTAGGCACCTCAAATTGGGTTTTAGGCCTAGGCGAAATGCTTATAAAAGTGCGAGAAATACGTGTGAGGAGCGTAAATATACAAACAAGCCTCAAAAAATAGAGGCTTGTTTTGAAAATATTTTAAAGTCCTAAAACTTCCGTTCCTTGCTCAAACCCAATGTCCACAGGAATGTCCTGAGTCTCTAGTTTGTCAAGATCAGCTTGAAGTTCTGAACCGATAATTCCTTTGTCTGCTACCAGCTTGGTTACGCCATCATAATCACCATTTCCTTGAAGGGTAAGTATGATTTCAGAAAGTGCGTTCATAGCGGCCTGCATTTTGTCATAATCTACTTTGTAGGTGCCATCTTCCTGCTTAGTGAATGCACCCATTTCCTTGAAGAAATTGAATCGGATCATGTTAGCCTTACCATGTGCACTTGCTGCACCAAATCTTACAGATCTGAAGATACCAGCCATAAAGGTGGTGTAGTAATCCTCCAATTGACCTTCTAGTTCACCTTTTTGATGAAGTTGTGTGATCATGTACAAGCCTAGTATATCGGCTTTGCCTTCTTCCAATGCGGAAGAGTGCTCTTTGATAGCAGAACGCACAGTTCCCTTGCCGTTGATCGTGTTTTTAATTCCCAAACCATGAGCGACTTCATGGAACATGGTGTTGCTAAAGAACGCATCAAAGGTGATATGCTGCTGTTGCTCTGGAGTGATTAATACTTTGGAAATTGGTACCAAAATCTCATCAAACTTAGCACGCATGGCATTTTTTAATTGTAGTCTTCTAGAGCCTTTGGCTAGTTGAACTTCTTCGTCGTTTGGTAAGTTGATGGCTATGGTTTTAGAGCCAGCATTGCAGTCACCAGCATAGTAAACTACATCGTATGCGTTCAGGTCTGCATCACTTCCAGGTGTCTCGGCTTTGTATGCGTCAGATACTGGAAGACCAGTCTGAAGTTCAGGTAAGTAGGCTGCATATTTAGAAAGCCGATCACTCCATTTTTTATCCTTAATTAGGACATAGGCCTCATGTGCTGCTTTGTAATTGTACAACGCATCTTCATAGTTTTCTATTGGACCAATGACTACATCAATTCCATTGGTTTTCATGTCCATCCAGGCCATGTCAGAAGGTTGATAGTTGTCATCCAACAAAGCGTCTGCGCGTAAGGATAGATATTTTTTCAACCCTTCATCTTCAGCAAGCTCAGCGCATTCTTTCAATAGCTGAGAGACT
>CAXEKM010000035.1:0-2864 GCA_963996645.1 uncultured Marinoscillum sp. | reverse complement strand
CTCTCGATGCCTTACGAATATTGGTAAGACAAACGAAGCGATAGTTTTAGCAGAGAAAGGGTTAATACTAGCAGAGCAGCAAAATTTATTGAACGAAATTGAAGCGCTCTCACAGGATTTGTCTGAATTATATGCCAAAGTAGGAAATTATCGGAAGGCTTATGAAAATCAAGTCAAGCATGAGGCAACTGCTGATAGTCTGATGAATGCCGAAAAAGAACGGGAGATGGGACGATTGGAGTCTAAATATGCTTTAGATCGATCAAAGTACGTTAATCAGCAGTTATCATCTCTTAATGCTTCACAGGCAAAGAGTTTGCGTTTGCAACGAATGCTAACGTACTCACTTTTGATTGGTTTAATAGCGGTAGCAATTCTGTTGGTCATTATTTATCGACTTTATCAAAAGAAAAAATATCTAGGAGAACAGCGAGAACATGCTTTGGTGACCATAAGCCATCAAAATGAAGAACTCGAACGTACCAACAATCTAAAATCACAATTCTTTGCCAACATTAGTCATGAGCTTCGCACGCCACTTACCTTGATTCAAGGGAATGCCGATGCCATTCTTAGGATCAACAAACTTTCTGCTGAAGCAGTGGAGCCTACCAACAAGATCAAGGGCAACGTGAAGCAAATGACCTCTTTGGTCAATGATTTGTTGGACTTATCGAAAGTAGAGCTGAAAAAGAATGTGGTCAATCTCAAGCCAATTTATTTCGATCCGTTAGTTTCTAGAATTGTTGCAGCTTTCTCATCATTGGCTGAAAGCAATCAAATTAGCTTGAACTATATATCAGATATATCTGCTCAAACCGTGGTGGATATTGATGAGGCACAGTTTGAAAAAGTACTGAACAACATCATTTACAATTCCTTCAAGTTTGTTGGTACAGGAGGTGAAGTGGAGGTGATTGCCGTAGTAGAGAATGAGCAGGTTATGCTCAAAGTGATCGATAATGGGTCAGGCATTCCTGAAGTTGATCTGCCATATATATTTGATCGATTCTATCAAGCTGGAGGATATAGCGATAGTATCAAAGGTTCTGGTTTAGGATTGGCTATTTCTCGAGAATTGGTGGAGCAAATGAATGGAAAGGTAGCAGCGAGAAATAACAAAGATGGAGGTGCTTTATTGCAGGTGGTATTACCACTTTCAGATCTTGTACCTTCTGTTCAAAGTGAAATAGCACCCTCTGAAGCCAGTGGATCAATGGAGGTACAGGTTGAGTTTAAAGATACCTTAAAGGTCCCTTCAGATACTTCAGTTTTAATAGTGGAGGACAATAAATTACTACAAGCTTATTTGTCTGATATTTTGGGAGATCACTTTGAGCTTCATGTAGCAGATGATGGTCAACAAGCGCTGGATTTATTAAAACAGGTAAAGCCTGATTTGATACTTACTGATGTGATGATGCCTGTAATGGATGGATGGACCATGTTGGAGAATATTCAGTCCGATATGGCGCTATCAAAGATTCCTGTGATTGTTTTAACAGCTGTAGCAGAGAGCTCTGATAAGATCAAAGGGTTGCGTTTAGGAGTAGATGATTACATCATCAAACCATTTGAAGTTGAGGAACTGTTGATTCGGATTTCAAACGTGATCAATAACCTAAGAGAGCGAATCAAATGGGCTAAAGAGTTTGAAGAGGAAGAGTATCAGGATTTAACGGAGGAAAACCAATTGGTTTTGAACATTCGTGAATACGTGAAGAATAATATTGGAGATCGTAAATTGAATGTTACTCAAATGGCTCTACACCTTGGTCTGAGTGAGCGTCAGCTCTATAGAAAAACAGCGGAATCGGTTGGATTGAGTCCTTCCAAATTAATCAGTGAAATACGGTTACAACATGCACGTGAGTTATTGGTGTCTCGCCGGTACGACAAGCTTGCTCAAATCACCAATGAGATAGGTTTGGAGTCAGCATCTTATTTTTCTAAACTTTATCAGGAAAGGTTTGGGAAAAAACCTTCTGATTATTTCTCTTAGTGTCGAATTTGGACATTATGATCTCTGCTGCAGACCGTACACATCTTTTTACTGAGTACTATTTTTCTAAAAAGTTGCGTGAAATACGTCAACTTAAGGAGCAAGGTAGACCGATAATTAATCTAGGCATAGGCAGTCCCGATTTGCCTCCTGCACCTGAAGTAATAGCTGCATTGAGTAATGCAGCACAAAAAAATGATGTTCACGGTTATCAATCTTATCAGGGGTTGCCGGAATTTCATCAGGCAGTAAAAGACTTTTATAGCCGTAAGTATCATTGCAAGATTGATTCATTAGATGTGCTGCCATTGATGGGGTCCAAAGAAGGGATCACACACATATCTCTGGCGTATTTGAATCTTGGTGATAAAGTGTTAATTCCGGATTTGGGATATCCGACTTATACATCCGTAAGTAAAATGGTTGGAGCAGAGCCTGTTTATTATCCCTTAACTAAGGGTGATTATTTGCCTGATTGGGAGCAATTGGCCAATATGGATCTATCAGGTGTAAAGCTGATGTGGTTGAATTACCCACACATGCCAACTGGAGCTCAGGTTGATCTCTCTGTTTTTCAGAAGTTCGTGGAGTTTGCTCAACAACATCAGATCTTATTGTGTCATGACAATCCATATAGTTTTATTGGTAATGAAACTCCTTTGAGTATTTTCCATGTTGAAGGAGCTGAAGAGGTGGCATTGGAGTTAAACTCTTTGTCAAAGACCTTCAATATGGCGGGATGGAGAGTAGGTTGGGTAGTAGGTAGTCCAAAATTGGTGCAGCCGGTATTGCAAATCAAAAGCAACATGGATTCCGGGATGTTTTATGGTATCCAGAAAGCAGCAATAGAAGCATTGAAGTT
>CAXEKM010000034.1:0-4111 GCA_963996645.1 uncultured Marinoscillum sp. | reverse complement strand
TAGCTTCCAACTCCTCCAAGTCCGACTACCAGCACATTAGATCCTTTTAATCTATCTAATGCCTCAGTTCCAATCAATAATTCTGTTCTCTCTAACCAGTGGCTCATATTCCAAAAAACGCTTTTGCGTTATGATTCATTTGTTTTATTAAATTGTCTTTGCTGATTCCTGTAGCTCTCACAACCTGGTCATAAACCTGCAAGATGCTAACATTCGGCATGCTATCAGTTTCCAAAAATAGGTGATCAAGAGGCAATTGCTCAAACCAATCTGCATACTTCTCATCTTTGGATGGCATAAGTGATACATAGCACCCTTGTTCAATCAATTGTTTTGCTAAGGTCGAATGACGTCCATAACCATGTACACACCAGTTGGGAATAGCAGGAAACTCTTTTTTTATTTTCAGAAATTGATCAAATGCTCGGACACAATGTATGATGACAGGTTTTTGTTGTTCTTCGGCAATGGTAAGTAAGCTTCTTAGGATATCCATTTGCGTATTCATATCAGGTCCTTTTAGGTTGTCTAAACCCATTTCTCCCATGGCCAAACACTTTTCTTGATTCAGAAGAGTGATCAACTCAGCTTTTTGGGTAGGAGAGACTGGCTTTTCTGTCCACCATGGATGCATACCAATGGTGAAATAGTCATAACCTTTGTCCTGACCTAAATGAATGGATACAATTTCTATGACATTAGGGTTGTCTGTTTGCCTTAAACTGTGAGTGTGAAAGTCTAATATTTTTTGGTCTTCAAAAAGTGTCAAATTCAAATGTGATTTAGACCTTAAATGTAGTTAATCAGTGCAACAGGAAGCTGTTTTTATTGTTTTGAAAAATTGATGTCACCTTTTCCAAGGCTTTACGTATATCGATCCAATTACGTAATGGATACTACTTATTCAGGTCTAAACTATGCCGGGTTTTGCATAGCAGACAAGATCGATTTAGTTGGCTACAAACTTCAGTTTCCTGATATGTTGGTGGCTTCAACTTCCAAAGAATTATACTACCAGTATAGCGCTACCAAGTATTTGTATTTGCTCAGCTATGGAGTGGCTGTATTTTCAGATATGAGTGTTTCCGAGATCTCTGCACACATTGAACACATTAAGCCGTTTTGTTCCAATTCAAGAGAATCACTAAAGGAAGATGAGTTTAAGATAAAGGTGTCAAAGGAAGATGGGATGATCGAATTAACTTTTGATGTTTTGTCTCTAGGTCGTTTTGATCACGCGGTAAATAAGATGATCATGATGCATCTGGCACAGTCTGTGGCATTGGATTATTATAATGGAATGAGTCAGTCACTTTTGAGTGAACTCAAAGACTATACCCAATACATGGAAATACATGGTAAGGTGAAGTTGAGTCATAAAAAGGCCTTGAAGTTTATTGGGAAAAGCTTAAATGCGAAGAATAGCATTGCTCAAAATTTATACATTTTAGATAGTCCTGAGACTGCATGGGAAGATGAATACCTGGATCGTTTACACAATACATTAGCCAAACATTTTGAATTAGTCCAACGCTACAGAGAGATAGATAGTACGCTGAAGATCATAGAAGACAATCTGGAAGTGTACATTTCCTATAATCACCATCGGGAAAGTAGTCGATTGGAATGGATCATTATCATATTGATCATCATTGAAGTGATCGACACTTTTGCTAGCAAATGGTAAAAATCTGAAATGGGAATTGCGACCAATAGATATCAGTTATAACTTGCCGGTTCAACTAATTGCAATTTTATGTTTGACGGTTCTGATTTTCCTAAATCTCTGGACGAAGAGGTGTTTGATGAATGGCTGGAAAAGGGGAGACAGAGTAAAATCAGTTACAGCATTCTCTTAATTGTATGGGATGCCTTTGAGAACAACTATGTTCCAGTCTATACTGAAAACAGAACTGAGCTAGCCAAGTATGAGAAATATCAAACAGCTACCGGGAGAGAGTCTTTAGTAGCTGCTTATGACTTGTATAGTGAGTCAAGGATATCGTAATCGCCTTGATTAAATGTACCGCTTTCTACAATATTTTCATTTTCTAGTTGACATTCGGTTAGGTAATATTTATTTTCCAGTTCATTTAGAACCTAACTGATATGAAACACTTTGCCATCGTCATTGTAGTGGCATTGCTGGCTATTGCCTTGTTGCTTTTTCTATACAATCCAGGTATTCTGGAAGATGTCTGGTTATGGATTGTTGGTTTGATTGGTGTGATCATTTCAGCAATCAAAAATGCGATTGAAGGTTTGAAGAATCTTTTCAAATCAGATCAGCAAGAAGTTACTTCAACCAAACAGACAGAAACAGTAAAGACGGCATCTCATAGTCAACCAGACTTAGCAATTATCACACAGGCAAACGAAGAGTACCGCAAGTCCATTTCGGAATATAAAACCCGTATCAGTGATTTAGAAGCGCAAATCAATGTGTTAGAATCTAAGCTCTCATCAACTCAACCAAAAGATGAATTTAAAGGAACAACTCTTTCGGTTATCCGATATTTCGATGATGGTGAAACAACACTTGGTCTGCTGTTTATAAATAACAAGTATTTCTGCTATACTCTCGAGGATACTTATAGGGCGGTGAAGGTCAAGGGCAAAACCAGAATTCCGAAAGGCTCATATAATCTGGATTTCAATCGATTTGATACAGATTTGACTCTCAAATACCGAAAGACTCGACCCTGGTTTACTTATCATTTGCATGTAAAGAATGTTCCAGGATTTGAAGGAATATACATCCATAGCGGAAGTACGCACGAGCATACAGAAGGCTGCCTTTTGGTGGCTAGAAGCATTTATTCAGATGATGCTAAGAGTTCCATCTTTAATTCCAAAGTAACCTTTGAGGACTTGTATAAGCAGCTAAAAACTAAACTAGATAATGGTGAACGCTTACGCATCATCTATTACGACGAAGACTTTATGAACTACTCACTATTAAATAACAAAGCCTCATGAAGAAGCTATTCAATCATCGCTGGCTATTCAGAGCATTCAATGTGATCGCTGGGATTATATTCGGGCTTGGAGTGCTTTCATTTTTCTATATTTTCCTGGTTCAGCAAGATCTCTATGAAGCTCTTGGAATCTTCATTGCCTTTTCCTGGACCAGTATTTTTATCTGGTATTTCAGCTGGGCGACGTATTTCTATAATGTCAATTATGGCTGGACCGATCGCGATTGGGTGAATTGGGAAGAAGCTCTCGAGAAAAAGAAACAGGGAGAATATGTGACTAAGGAAGAGTTAGAGGCACCTCAATTCAATCCTTACAGAAGTCAGAGTTTTGGATTGCCAACTGGGACTGTACGAGGAATGATCACTTTTACCTTGCTTTTTGGAGCGATCAGTTTGATGATCAGTAGTTTTGGTAAAGACGGTAATATCAGCCAGGATTCGTTTTATTGGGATCATTTTGAGTTTTTCAAAACAGCTTTCTTGATGATGATCGCATTCTATTTTGGTGATAAATCTCTGAAATACTTGTCTAACCGATCGAATGCAGCACGCGAGAAGAATTGGTTGAAATACAAGCAAGAGTCCGGTGTACCTACAAGTCAGCTGGATGAAGATGATCTGGAGTTTCAAGCTCAAATGGGAACTACAGAAGTAAAAGCATTTGATGGTTCACCTGCTAGTCCTCCTGCAGACCTGAGTGCATTAAAGAAAGCCATAGCCAATTCAGAAAATGACTCGATTGGTTCAGGGATGTTTCCGGTGATCGATGCTGGTCATGGTGGAGTAGATCCTAAAACGAAAGAGTACACTACAGGAAATGCAAAAAGACATCATTTTACTGATGCGGAAGGTAATCCGTCCTATGAAATTCTGGAAGGTGTGATCAATCGTGGCATCGCTCAAAAATTGATTGATTTACTGAAACAGTTCAATATTCCATACCTGGAAAATACCGTGTACACTCATCAGGACGTTTCGCTCAAAGATCGTGTGCGTTTTGCCAATGAAGAATATGCTACCAATAAGAATGTCTACTTTTTATCCATTCATAGCAATGCGGTAGCAACGGCAAGTCCAGGTCCTGGAGAGCCAAAAGCGCGAGGTTTTGAGATCTTTACCAGTGTTGGGCAGAC
>CAXEKM010000033.1:0-3845 GCA_963996645.1 uncultured Marinoscillum sp. | reverse complement strand
CAGGGAAACAAACTACCCAAGCTAGCTCAACGCCTACTTCAATGGTTCCTTAAGGATGAACTGCTGGAGGAAGTACTTGGTGACTTGGAAGAAAAATTTGATCTGGAAACGGAGACTTACCCACTCTCCAAAGCCAAAAGGAACTACTGGTATCAGGTGCTTAAGTACATCCGCCCATTTGCAATTAAAAGATCAAAAAACTCCATAAACATGATGAAAATCGGTATAATCTCCAGCTTTTTCAAAGTAGGCTATCGCAATCTCCTTAGACACAAAAGTTTTTCACTAATCAATGTTTCTGGGTTAGCCTTAGGATTGATTTGCTTTCTATTCATATTTCTCTGGGTCACAGAGGAAACGTCTGTTGATTCGTTCCACTCCAAGTCTGATAACCTTTATGTCATTTACCGAAACCAAGATGCTGACGGGTCGGTACAGTCGACTTTTTCCACACCTATGCGATGGAATAATGGCTATCAAATAGTCATAGACGATATGGAGCAGGCAATACCCGAAATCAAGAATAAAGCTTACTACGCTACTGGCTACGAGTTGCCATGGGGTTATCCCAAAACCTTTAGATATGGTGATATGAAGTTCAAGCTGGAGGGATCTCGAGCAAGTGAAGATTTCTTTAAGGTCTTTGACTATCAGATCGTCGCTGGTGATTCGGAAACACCGCTCAGTGATGTTAGCAGTATGGCAATTTCCAGAAAAATGGCGGTCCTATTTTTCAATTCACCAGAAGAGGCTATTGGTCAAACATTGAATTATGAGGATAAATATGACTTTCAGGTAACTGCTGTTTTTGAAGATGTCACAGACCAAAGTTCTCTACAATTCGAATACCTGATCAATTGGGAGTCGCAAATGAAACGTCTGGAATGGTCTTCGGATCAAGTGCTGACCACTATTGAACTGCAAGACGGAGCAGACCCTCAGATAGTGGCCGCTAAGCTGGATGATTATTTGCAGAGCAGGTTAGATGAAAATGAAGATTTTGAGGATCACATTGGTTTGTATCCATATGATCAGAAGTACTTGCATTCCTCTTTCGTGAATGGAATTCCTACTGATGGATTGATTATCTATGTGAAGATATTTAGTTGGGTAGGGTTGTTCATTTTATTGGTGGCTAGTATCAATTTCATGAACCTTACTACTGCCAGATCCATCAAGCGAGCCAAGGAAGTAGCCATGCGAAAAGTAGTTGGCTCCAACAAATTATACCTGATTGGGCAGTTTTTGTGTGAGTCGATTCTCATTGCTGCGGTGGCGATGGTTTTAGCTTTAGGTGTGGTTGCCTTGTTGCTGCCAATATTCAATAGTTCACTCAATAAAAGTATCAGTTTCCCTATACTGGATTATCAGTTTTGGACGATTTGTGTTGGGTTGATAGTGCTGGTTGGCCTTATTGCAGGAAGCTATCCTGCATTTTATTTGTCTTCTCTTCGGCCCATCCAGAGTTTGAAAGGTTTGATACGAATCAGTAAAAGCTCTATCTGGTTCCGAAAAGGATTGGTTGTCTTTCAGTTTTCGGTCTCCATTGTGCTGTTGGTAGTGACCATTTTTATTGCCAGGCAGACAGATTATGTGCGTTCTAAAAACCTTGGATATGGCCGTGAAAATATCATCTCATTTCGGGTAGGAGGTGCTATCAATTCCAGCTATGAAGTATTCAAAAGCAGGTTGCTGACCATGCCGGGCATTGCGGCTGTGGACAGGGGTAGCGAAGAGCCTCAGGCAATGGGATTTGAAGTGAGGAAACCCATCAACTGGCAAGGTAAAGATCATGAGGTTGGATTCAAGCCAAGTTCTGTTGGTTATGATTATCTCGATCTCATGGGGTTGGAGGTAGTGGATGGCCGTGGTTTTTCAAAGGCACATCCAAGTGATTCTGGTGCTTTCATGATCAATGAAACGGCTGTCAAACAAATGGCCATTGACGATCCAGTAGGTAAATGGATTTCTGCCTGGGATAAGCGCGGTAAGATTATTGGGGTGTTGAAAGATTTTCATAGCAATTCACTTCATGAGCCGATCAAGCCGGTGATTCTGGATGTGAAGGAAGATTTGTACTTCGGAGTAGTTATTGTGAAAACTAAACCTGGTCAGGCAGAAGAAGCATTGGCAAGCCTGGAGAATATTTATAAGGAAATAAATCCAAATTTCCCTCTTGATTATAAGTTCATGGATGCTGCATACAACAAAATGTATCAGACAGAAATGGTCATGGGCAAGTTGTCTAATATTTCTGCCTTGCTTGCGATAGTGATTTCATGTTTAGGATTGTTTGGGCTGGCCATGTTTACGGCTGAGCAGCGCACCAAAGAAATTGGTATCAGAAAAGTACTCGGTGCGACGGTCAATCAATTGGTGGGACTCTTTTCAAAAGATTTTCTGCTTTTAGTGATGGTCGCATTTTTGGTGGCGCTTCCACTTTCGTGGTATTTGATGAAGCAGTGGTTAGAGAGCTATGCTTATCACGTGGATTTGTCCTGGTGGGTATTTGCAGTGGCAGGTCTCGCATCCGTTCTGGTGGCCTTTGGCACGATCAGTTTCCAATCAGTAAAAGTTGCTCTTGCTAATCCCGTAAAATCCTTGCGTTCTGAATGAGTAGTCGGCGAAATATAACTCCCAAACTAGCTCAAAAACTTCTTCAGATTTTCATAAAGGAAGATTTGCTGGAGGAGGTTCTGGGTGACCTGGAAGAGAAGTTTGAAGTAGAGAGCGAACAGGGATCGGTTTTCCGAGCTCAACTCAATTATTGGTGGCAGGTATTGCATTACTTCAGGCCTTTCGCTCTCCGAAAAACACAAAAAACACATCAGCTTATGTTATTCAGAAATTACTTGAAAGTGGCATTCCGACTATTTGCCAGAGAAAAGTCCTTTTCATTGATCAATGTTTTTGGGCTGGCTGTGGGTATTGCTTGCAGTTTGTTCATTTGGCTCTGGGTGCATGACGAGTTACAATACAATGCTTTTCTTGATAGTGGAGATCGTGTTTGCAATGTGTTGAATCGTGAGTTCCAAACCAATGGTGAGGTGAACACCTATCGCTATTCCTCTTACAATTTGAAAGCTGTACTCGAAGAAGAGTATCCTATCGTAGAGCAAGCCACCATCATGTCCAATGGCAACTGGATGGCATTTGAGCTGGATCATAACCTGGTAGAATGGGCTGGTGTGGATGCAAGTCCCGAGTTTTTTGAGGTGTTTGAAGTGCCCATCTTGAAGGGGCATACCAGTAAAATGTTTGATGACCCTTATACACTGGCTATTTCGTCCTCATTTGCTGAAACGTACTTTGGATCAGATTGGCAGTCTAAAGACATTGTTGGAACGGTAATGGTCAATGATCGCGATGAAACGTATGAACTGGTTGCTGTATATGAAGATTTGCCACCAAAATCTACTTTGAGTGCCAGTTTTGTAGTGCCATTTGCCAATAGGATCATTCAGCGCCCCAATCTTACCAGCTGGCGCAATAGTTCAAGTCAGCTATATGTCAAACTAATAAAAGATGTGAGTCTGATTGATGCGAATGACTACATGGTAAACTCCATCATGGATCACCGATCAGGAGATTACGAAAACAGAAGAGAGGTATTTCTTCAACCGTTTGAGGATATGTACCTCTTCAATCGCTATGAAAATGGGACCATTACAGGAGGTCGAATCGAATATGTTCGATTGCTTTCTGTTGCAGCCATTTTCGTGTTGATCCTTGCTTCTATCAATTTCATGAATCTTACCACAGCCAGAGCAACTCGCCGAGCGAAAGAAACGGGAGTACGGAAGGTTTTAGGAGCTTTAAAAGGTCATTTAAGGATTCAGTTTCTG
>CAXEKM010000032.1:0-3182 GCA_963996645.1 uncultured Marinoscillum sp. | reverse complement strand
TTTCATTTTAGATTCCAATTAGGTTGAGATATATCGTTTACTTGGTTTCTACTGTAATGTCGGCAGAATAAATGTAATAGTTTGGATCATGAGTAATGGAAGACTCCCCAGCATCCACCTCTAAATTACCCCATCGAGTAGTTGGAGACACTTTTACTGATTTGCCATCTATGATCAATTCAGTAGTCATATCAAAATCATCAATAACATTGGTCCAACGCCCAATAACCTTCCCATTTGCCACAAAATACTCAAGTACAGGCACACGATAATCCCTCAAATACTGATCAAAGAATTTACTCAAATCAACTCCACTCTTCTCTGAGATATAATTTTCAATTTGGCTGGTTGTAACCGTCTGATGATAAAACTCTTCATTCAATCCCCTCAAAATAGATCTCCACTTTTCATCATCACCCACTATCTGACGTATCGTATGCAGCACATTCGCTCCTTTATTGTATAAGTCATCACCATTATCGTTCACATCATAATTACCAATCATACTCGAACGATTACCAATGCCAATACGCTGGCCACGCATGTACTCTGCACCTGCCTCTTTGCCGTAGAAATACTCGGTAAACAAACTTTCCGAATAACAGGTAAAGCTTTCATGCACCCACATATCTGCATTGTCTTTGTAAGTGATGTTATTGGCAAACCACTCATGACCTGACTCATGGATAATAATGTAGTCCCATTTCAGACCCCATCCAGTTCCACTCAAATCTCTTCCCAGATAGCCGTTACCGTATTTATTTCCATAGGTCACAGAACTCTGATGCTCCATACCCAAGTAAGGCACTTCCACCAATTTGTAACTGTCCTCATAAAATGGATAAGGCCCAAACCAATGCTCGAATGCCTCCAAAGTTCTTACCGCATCTTTGAATTGCTCTTTCGCTTTATCAAGGTTTTCTCTGAGCACATAATAAATCATGTCCAGGTCGCCTTTTTCACCAGGGTACTTTTCACTGAAAGTGACATAGTCACCAATATTCAAATTGACCCCATAATTATTGATCGGGTTAACAACTTTCCACGTGTAGGTCTTCGTTTTATCCTTTTTGTTTTTGGTGGTTTTGACCAAACGCCCGTTTCCTACAGCCACCAAATCTTCAGGAACAGTAAAACTCATTGACATTCCCTCTTCATTCTCATCATACATATGGTCTTTGTTTGGCCACCAAACACTAGCCCCAAGACCTTGACAAGATGTTGCAATGAAAGGCTTTCCATTAGAATCTTCTTTCCAGGAGAATCCACCATCCCAGGGAGCTCTGATCGCTTCTCTTGGCTCTCCGTGATAAAACACTGTGATTTCTCTTACCGCTCCTTTTTCCTGTGCTGCTTCGAGTTGGATAAAATGCGCATTTCCCTCATGAACAACCTCCAGGCTTTTGCCATCCTGCACCACTTTGTCAATGATCATTGGCTCTTGCAAATCAATCTGCATCACTTTACCAGCCTTCAGAACTGTGTATCGAATGAGATTGGATCCGGAAATGGTTTTATTAGGGATATCAACGGCTACATTTAAATCGTAGTAGCGAAGATCCCACCATTCTCTTTCGGGAGTAATGCTGCCTCTTAATGAATCCTGACGAGTATACTCCTGTGCAAAAAGTGAAGAGCAAACCAAAAATGTGAGTAGAAAAAGTGATTGACGCATGTAAGCTTTTATTTTTTAAAAGCTGCCAATTTACGGAGTAGTAGCGGAACTCAACAATGAGTTTACATTAACTAGCGCCAATAATTACATGAGTGGAGCAGGCACAAACCAAAAAGCCTCTAACGTCATACGTCAGAGGCTTCAATATTGTATAAGGTAAGACGAATTAAAGGGAAGTAGTTCCTTTAGCTCTCGCTTTCTTGATCTCGTTGTATATTCCGTTTTTGTTGATGTTTCTCAACATGGAAGTAGACACTCTGATCGTTACCCATTTATCCTCCTCAGGAATATAGAATCTCTTTTTCTGAAGATTTGGATTAAATCTTCTCTTCACTTTGTTGTTAGCGTGAGATACGTTATTTCCTACCTGTGGTCTCTTACCTGATATTTCGCAAACTTTTGACATGATTTCTCAGTTTTAAAAAACGGAGTGCAAAGATCGCAAGATTCTTTAAAATAACAAACTAGGCTTCTAATTTCTTTTAAAACCATATGGACAATGTCTACAACCGCTCTTGCAGCAGTAGCCTCTTTTTTTGTGATATTTCTCTGTAAACACCAAAAAACCTTCTTTCGTGTAATGAAAATCCTCTTCTTCGAGACCTTTATACTTCTTTCCTTTCGCCATCTCCATCCTAAAATAGTACTTTTGAAAACCTAAAAATCAAAGCATTGTTTACAAGCTGAGGAGTTTAACGAAAACATTTTATGGCGACAGATACCAAAAAGAAATCGAGCAAGGAATTTATAGACCTTGAAAACCAACATGGAGCACACAACTACCACCCCCTACCAGTTGTGTTGTCCAAAGGAGAAGGTGTATATGTGTGGGACGTAGAAGGAAAAAAATATTATGATTTCCTTTCGGCATATAGCGCAGTGAATCAGGGGCACTGCCACCCAAGAATCGTCAACACATTGAAAGAGCAAGCTGAAACATTGACGTTGACCAGTAGAGCTTTTTTCAATGATGTATTAGGTCCATTTGAAAAATACATCACTGAATATTTCGGTTTTGACAAAGTGCTTCCAATGAATACAGGAGCTGAAGCAGTAGAAACAGCTATCAAAATCTGTAGAAAATGGGGATATGAGAAGAAAGGTGTGGATGAAAACAAAGGTCAAATTGTCGTTTTTGATCAAAATTTTCACGGAAGAACAACCACTATCATCTCGTTCTCATCTGATCCGGATGCGAAAAAGAACTTTGGTCCGTATACACACGGATTCATTAAGGTAACCTACAATGATGTAGATGCATTGAGAGAAGTATTCGCCGACAACAACAATATTGTAGGCGTACTAGTGGAGCCAATTCAAGGTGAAGCTGGTGTGATGGTGCCAAATGAAAGCTTTCTAAGAGATATTCAGAAAATTTGTAAAGAGAACAACGCGTTGTTCATAGCTGATGAAATCCAAACCGGAATCGGAAGAACAGGAAGTCTTTTAGCTGTGTGTGGCGATTGCTCATGTGGTGGCCATTGTGAAAAGCAAGCAACTTATGTGC
>CAXEKM010000031.1:0-4023 GCA_963996645.1 uncultured Marinoscillum sp. | reverse complement strand
TCGGAATACCTCAAATGAGGTAATTCCATAAAAAAGGCCGTTTTTGAAACAAAAACAGCCTTTACGCAACGTTATCGATCCTTACAATCCGTCTAATTGTATGCTGATCAAACTCAATTAAAGTTAATTTCACCCCGTTTCCCAGTCAATACCGATTTCGAGGTATTCCATACAAAAAAAGCCGCTTGCAGCGGCTTTCGTTATTTCTTATAAGGTGGTGATGCTTACAACGTTTCCACAATCAAATTATGATTGGTATAAATGCAGATATCAGCCGCAATATTTAAGCTTTCTCTGACCATCTCTTCTGCTGTCATACTGGTTGCATGACGCTTCAATCCCATCGCTGCAGAACGAGCATACATACTACCTGATCCAATCGATGCGATATCATCATCTGGCTCCAACACATCTCCAGTTCCAGAGATAACAAGGATCTCATTCTTGTCAGCTACAATCATCATCGCCTCCAACCTTCTAAGATATCGATCCGTACGCCAATCTTTAGCTAACTCTACGGCTGCACGCTTCATGTTTCCGGTATAGGTGGCCAATTTCTCCTCCAGGCGTTCCAATAAAGTGAAAGCATCTGCCGTAGATCCGGCAAATCCGGTCACAATCTTACCATCCTGCAGTTTTCTGATTTTCTTCACATTGCTCTTCGCCACGGTATTGCCCATAGTGGCTTGCCCATCAGCTCCTATTGCAATCTGACCATTGTGTTTTATTGCTACGACAGTTGTCGATTTGATCTTTTCCATTTCCTCAGTCTTCTTAAAATAAAAATGTCCCGTCATTTCATAACGGGACATTCAATTTATAGTTTGTTACTTTTTAAATCAAAATGGTCACTGGGTTCTCGATATAACCCTTCAACGTTTTCAAGAATGAAGCTCCTACTGCTCCATCTACTGTTCTGTGATCACAGGTAAGTGTTACTTTCATTCTGTTTCCAGGAACGATTTGTCCATCTTTTACAACAGGAACCTGATTAATAGCTCCTACAGCCAGGATACAAGATTCTGGTGCGTTGATAATGGAAGTAAACTCTTCAATACCGAACATTCCAAGGTTTGATACCGTGAAGGTATTTCCTTGCATCTCTTCCATGGAGATTTTCTTAGCTTTTGCTTTACCAGCAAATTCTTTCACCTCTGCAGAAATTTGAGCAAGGCTCTTGTTGTCAGCAAATTTCACAACAGGAACAATCAAACCATCTTCGATAGCCATGGCTACACCGATGCTAATGTGATCGTTCTTTCTGATGCTCTTTGTATCTTCAATCCAGTACGTATTTACATCTGGATGTTGTCTCAATGCAGCAGCTACCGCTTTGATCACGATATCGTTGAAAGAAATTTTCACAGGAGACAACTCATTGATCGCAGCACGTGCCTCAATCGTTTTGTCCATATCGATATCCATAGTCAGGTAGAAGTGCGGAGCACCAAACTGACTGTTCATCAAACCTTTAGCAATTGCTTTTCTCATTTGAGAAGCTGGCACATCGGTGTAGCTTTCTTCTCCTACTACTTTAGGGAAGTTGTAAGCTGGTGCAGATGCTTCCTTCGCAGCGGGAGCAGATGCCGCAGGAGCACTTGCTGCTGAAGGAGTAAAGTTTTCTACATCCTTCTTCACAATTCTACCGCCATCACCAGACCCAGGAATTTGAGTTAGATCAAATCCTTTTTCTGCAGCAATTTTCTTAGCCAATGGAGAAGCTTTAACTCTCCCTCCATCGGTTGTTGTTTCTTGTGTGGGAGTTGCTGTTGGAGTAGCTGAAGAGGCAGAAATCGCTTCTTCTTTCTTCTCCTCCTTAGGAGCAGCAGGCTTTTTAGCACCTCCACCAGACTCAGCTTTTAGAAGCGTTTCCCAGTCAGCACCTTTCTCTCCTACGATCGCGATTACACCATCAATAGGCACAGAACCACCATCAGGAATAGCAATGTGAAGCAAAGTACCGTCTTCGTAAGCTTCCAATTCCATGGTTGCTTTGTCGGTCTCTACTTCTGCCAATATATCTCCAGATGAAATTTCATCACCTTCTTTCTTCAACCATTGAGCGATTACACCCTCTTCCATGGTATCACTCATTTTTGGCATTCTGATAACCGAAGCATTGATATCTGAAGTATCAACCGCTTCACCTGAATCCTCAGCAGCAGCCTCTTCTTTCGGCTCCTCTGATTTAGCAGCTACATTCGAACCACCTTCAAGATCTTTAAGCAGCGAAGAAATATCTTCTCCTTTTTCACCGATGATCGCAATTACGCCATCAACAGGTGCAGCCTCTTGTTCTTTAATTCCTATATATAACAGCACACCATCCTGGTAAGACTCCAGTTCCATGGTTGCTTTATCAGTCTCTACTTCAGCCAGTACATCGCCAGATTCTACTTCGTCACCTTCTTTTTTAATCCAAGACGCGATCACACCTTCTTCCATGGTGTCACTCATCTTTGGCATTCTGATTACTTCAGCCATTTTATAAGCGTTATTTTTACCCTAACAAATCGAATTCAAAGTTAATCCATGTGGAATTTTCTCCAACATATCTTAATCTTTTAATTTGGATTTTAAATTAAACCCGGAACATTGAATAGTTCATCATCGATATTTGCAACAAAATATGGGTGCTATAAAACATATTATTTTGCATTAAAGTATCGATCGAAACCTTACAAGCCATAAGAATAAATAGAAAAACCGAGATATAGTTTTTAAAATTCCCAAATGCCAGCAATTCACAACAAATCTTACAAAAGACCTCCTCAATTCATTTCCAGTCATTTGGAAACCATCTATCCTGCCTTGTTTAGAAAAGTGACTGGATTGACAAATCCAGATAGAGAACGTCTAACCTTATCGGATGGGGATTTTGTGGATTTGGATTGGCGAAAGCAAGGGAGTAAAAAACTAGTCATCATACAGCACGGTTTAGAAGGAAGTAGCGATCGCCCATATATATTAGGTGTAGCCAAGCATTTTTTCAACCATGGATTTGACACCCTTGCATGGAACTATCGAGGCTGCAGTGGAGAGATGAACAAGGCAGTCCGCTTTTACCATAGCGGAGCTACAGATGATTTGGATGAAGTTGTACAACATGCTTTGCCAGAATACAGTGAAGTGTTCCTTGTTGGATTCAGCTTGGGTGGAAATATGACACTTAAATACGTAGGAGAAGATTCTCGCTCTCCCAAAGTCAAAGGTGCCGTAGCAATCAGCACTCCGTTAGACTTAGACAAGGGTTCAGACAATTTAGCAACGCCACGAGGCAAACTTTATGAGCAGCGATTCTTAAGGAGTCTGGTAAAAAAGGTCAAAGAGAAAGCTGCAATCATGCCAGAAAAGATTGACCCCAAACCTCTCGATCAATTAAAAACCCTTAGACAGTTTGATGATTTCTTTACTTCTAAATTGCATGGTTTCAAAGATGCTACAGATTATTACAACCAATGCAGCAGTAAGTATTTCCTGAAAGGCATTCAAATCCCCACTCTTATATTAAATGCGACGAATGATCCGTTCCTAACCCCTGAAAGCCTGGATCATTCACTAACCAAAGACTTACCCATGGTAGCCCTGGAAACCACCAATCATGGCGGTCATGTGGGCTTCATCGCTAAAAACAAACAGAAAGTCTACTGGTCTGAAGAACGCGCTCTGCAATTCTGTTTGAGTATTTAACTCTTCGAACCGTCATTGCGAGTGAAACGAAGCAATCTCAAATGAACCGTCATTCCCGCGCAGGCAGGAATCTCATAAAACATAATCTAACTCCAACCCCTCTAAAATCAATAACCCCAAATCTATTAGCCTTCTACGTCTTCCCTTCAAAAGAGGAGATAAGCGAAATATCCTAAAAGAAATTAATAGGAGATAACACAACTTTATATAAAACTGTCATGTCGAGAAACGAAACATCTTTCTCACCAACACTCGTAATTATCAACTGTCATCGCGAGCACAACCAAGCGATCTCAAATGAACCGTCATTCCCGCGCAGGCGGGAATCACATA
>CAXEKM010000030.1:0-6767 GCA_963996645.1 uncultured Marinoscillum sp. | reverse complement strand
CGTTCACAGCACGCCAACTATGACAAGGCATTGAAAGTTCTTCGTTCTAGATTGTATGAGATTGAGTTGAAGAAACACAACGAGGCAATCAGTTCGCAACGTAAAACAATGGTGGGTTCTGGTGATCGATCAGATAAAATTAGAACCTACAATTATCCACAAGGCCGTGTAACCGATCATAGAATCAATCATACGGTTTATAACTTGCCAACAATTGTTGCTGGTGATTTGGAAGAGTTTGTTGAAAAGCTTCGAATTGCTGAGAATACAGAACTACTGAAAGCGGAAGGAACAGAATAAAGAATCCACTAGAGCGTTGCTTCTATCATGAATCGAATCTATTATTTCATTCTGTCATTAAGTGTATTGGTTGTTCTTTCCTGTGAACCGCAAGAAGAACAAGTCAGTGGAGATTCCAACCTTTCACTTAGTGTGAGTAGTGATACCGTGCTTTTTGATACGCTTTTGACGGCCAAACAAAGTTTGACTAAGCGATTTAGGATTTACAATCCCAATTCTAAAGCCATTGAAATTTCAGATATCCGACTTGGTAAAGGTGCTGATTCGGATTATTCCGTGATTATCAATGGGAAGTCAAGTACTAGCGTTCAGAATGAAGTCCTTTTTGGAGGAGATAGTTTGTTGGTTTTGGTAGATGTCACCATTGATCCCCAGAATCAAAACATGCCTTATTTGGTTAAAGACTCAGTAATCATTGAGTGGAATGGCAATTCTGGTCATGTGAAACTAGTTGCCTGGGGACAAGATGCCAACTACATCAATAACGAGGCAATTTGTGATGAAGTTTGGACCAAGGACCGGCCTTATGTGATTTACAATCTGGCGTTGGTTGATTCATTGTGCACTTTGACAGTAATGCCAGGTACTAAAATCTACATTGACAATGGAGCATCATTGTATGTTCAAGGGACTTTGAAGATTTTAGGTGATTCTGGAAATCATGTGACCATAAGAAATACGCGTTTTGATGAAAACTTCTTGATAGCTCCAGGGCAATGGGGAGGCATTTTCTTTTTGGAAGGAAGCAAAAACAATGAAATACGCTACGCAGATATTGAAAATGGTCAGGTTGGTTTGAGAATCGGTTCTCCAGATGATGATTCGGATTATGATGTCATTGTTTCTCACTCCACCATCCGAAACATGTCTGTTGCAGGAATTTTGGCCTATACCTCAGATGTCTATGCCTACAACACTCAGATTTACAATGTGAATCAGTACCTGGTGGCGAATTTGGCTGGAGGGAACTACAAATACGAACATTGCACATTCGCCAATAATGCCAGCTATTTCATCAATGATGATCCATTGTTTGTATTTACAGACAATGTCGAAGTTGGTGATGGAGAGTTATTAAGTGATGATTTATACCTGGAAATGACCAATAGCATCATCTGGGGTCGAGGTGATGAGCAGCTTTCGTTTAGTAATGCGGGAGAAGCAGCTTTTGATCTTTACCTAACCAACAACATTATCAAATCCGAAGACGAGATAGAAGGTAATTTCACTTCTCAGCAGAGTAATTTCCCAGGTTTCGTGGATCCTGTCAATTTCGATTTTAGTCTGGATTCCTTAGCATTTGCTCGAGATAAAGGTATCGATATCAAGATCAAAGATGATATCAATGGCATGCCAAGAGATGAAATGCCAGATATTGGGGCTTTCGAAAGAATAGATAAACAATGAGTTTCGTACAAAAAGAAATAGCGCTTCCTTCCTATCGACGTGGTTTTCATTTGATTACTCGAGAAGTGCTGCATGCTATTCCTGAAATCTCGGAGTTTAAAGTTGGAATGCTGCAAGTATTCATCAAGCACACCTCAGCATCGTTGACTATCAATGAAAATGCTGATCCTACTGTCAGAACAGACTTTGAATCACATTTCAATGTAATGGTGCCTGAAAATGCACCATACTATGAACACACTTATGAAGGATCAGATGATATGCCGGCACATATCAAAGCTTCTTTATTAGGTCCATCAGTTCAAATTCCAATTACCAATGGTCGTCCAAATCTTGGAACCTGGCAAGGAATCTATTTGTGTGAGCACCGTGACTATGGTGGATGCAGAAAACTGGTAATTACTGCCTGGGGCGAGTAACTGCTGACAAAATCTGAGATTTTTTGCGGTGTACAATAACCAAAAGTCTCTACACATGGTTGCTCGACCATGACTACTTCTATCGTTTGGTTTCGTAATGATTTAAGAATTCGTGACAATGAAGTTTTGACCAGAGCAATTGCCGAATCCGAACAAATTATCCCTGTTTACATTTTCGATCCTGAGAGGTGGAGAGGGTTAGATTTGGGATTTAAGAAAACGGGACCGTTTCAAACTCAATTTGTACTGGAATCTGTCCAGTTTTTAAAGGAAAATATTCAGCAGGTTGGTTCGGATCTACTCATTAAATCTGGAAATCCGACAAAAATTATCTCTGAGTTAGTGAGTGAATACAATGTTGATTCAGTCTATGCGTGTAAAGAAGTAACCTGGGAAGAAATCAGACAAGAGGAAGATGTGGAGCAAAGGCTAAAGTCTATGAATGTGGATTTTAAACTGATATGGCAGTCGACTTTATATCATCTAGAAGATTTGGTTCAATCAATAGATCAACTCCCGAATGTATTTACCTCCTTTAGAAAGAAACAAGAGAAGTATGCGAAGGTACGGGAAGAAGTGGCAACTCCTGATCATATCAAGTCTCCTACTTTTCCACTGACTGTGGTTCCCGGTTTAGACGAATTTGGATATGTAGCGTCAGACGCTGTACAAGATGACCGAACAGCCATACATCTTGTAGGAGGAGAAAAATCAGCGTGGGAGCGATTGAAGCACTATTTCTGGGAAGCTGACGAACTGAAAAATTATAAATGGACACGAAATGGTTTACTGGGAGAAGACTATTCTTCTAAGTTCAGTCCATGGTTAGCACACGGCTGTATCTCGCCCAGAAGTATATTCCATGCAGTTCAGCGTTATGAAAAAGAGCGTAAGAAAAACGTCTCGACCTATTGGCTGGTGTTTGAGTTGATTTGGCGTGATTATTTTCGGTTCGTTTGTCTGAAGTATGGCCGAAAAGTATTCCTCAAAGGAGGAATAAAGGATCTGGCGCTGGATTATGAAAATGATCGAGAAGTTTTTCAACGCTGGATGAATGGCGAAACAGGTCAACCCTTCGTGGATGCCAACATGAAAGAATTAAAGCTTACAGGTTTTATGTCTAACCGGGGAAGGCAGAATGTGGCGAGTTATCTAGTGAAAGATCTGAAAATAGACTGGAGATGGGGAGCAGCCTGGTTTGAGCACATGCTTACGGACTATGACGTTTGCAGCAATTGGGGGAATTGGATGTACGTGGCTGGTGTTGGGAATGACCCAAGAGAAAACCGATACTTCAACGTACCGGGACAAGCAGAAAAATATGACCCAAAAGGAGAATATGTAAGGCACTGGCTTGAGCCTGATGCCTTACAATCTTCACAACTGTGATTATTTGATGGGTTTGGATAGATAGATCCCAGAGTAAGCGGAAACGACTAATTCGTCATTATCCGACATGCTCATGAAATCTTCGATAGTGAACAAACTTTCTGGTTCTTCTATGTTGGTGAAGGTAACAGTGCGGTTACAATCACCAGTTGGGCTATCACATATGGTAAAAACCAATTCTCCAGTAGTTTCAAAGTATGCCGAAATCAGTCTGTCATCAGATGTTTTCAAGTTTGGCAGTACAAAGTCTTCATGTACACTTCCATCGGTGATTTTTTCATAATTCACTCCATAATCCTCACTCATGTATCCAGTAGAAACATTCTGATATGAAAGATCTAAATAAGTGTCTTTGTAAAAAACCAGTCCATCACCAGTCATGACATTTGGAGCAAGTCCGAGTTTATCTGTTCTTCTGGATCCCGAAAGTTCTTCCCATGCAAAGCCATCGGTGGAAGTATATCCAACCTGATCAAACAAATAAGTAACTGTGCCATCGCTTGGAGACCTGTAAGTGTGACTGAATACATCCAAAGCATGATAAAGTCCATTTGCATCTCTGCACACAAGTGCTGGAGCAAATAATTCGGAAGATCTTTCGGTCCAGTTTATGCCGTCAGAGCTACTATACATTCCGGTTGTGGTATACGCGTTTGTTTGACTGTCATCCTGAAAAATACCTACAATCTCTCCAATTGGCGAATGATTGTAAGTTTTAGAATTTCGATCATATACTTTGCTGCCGATATATACTTTGTCGCTGATTACCTGAACTTTGTGGAAATAGGTTTCCCAAAAGGTAAGCGGAAGATATTCTTGATGTCCATCCGTTTCTTTGATAATTCCTGATTCATAGCGGTCACTACCATCAATGAAGCCAGAACCGATCAAACTATTTCCAATTCTTACAACAGGATAAGCCAAATCCAACTCCTTAATGTCTGTATCACCATGAGCTTCGTAAGCTTTGCCGTTCAGGTTGACATAAGCATATTCACCGAATAAACGTAGATCGGTAGTATTCAGGTAACTGGCACCGGATTCTGGATAAAGATAATATTGGACAGAGTTATCAGGAGATATGATGAGGACTCCCTGACTCTTGGCGAAGGCAAAATACCCTTCACTGTAAGCCGTTTTTATTTTTCCTTCATATTGTCCCCCTACTGGCCCTATTTGTCGAAGGTCAAGATCAGGAACAACACGCTCTGTATAAGTATTGGTACTGGCATCATATTCACCAATTTTAAGGTTTCGATAATCAAAGAAGCCTAGTTTTTCACCTGACGCACCTGCAAAGTAACTTGCATCAACAGGCAATTCCACACCTGTATCTTCATATTGGCCTTCGTTTACTTCCTTCTCAAATCGAGCATGATAATTTGAGAATCGTATGCGAACACCTGAATCAGTGATGGCATAGCCATAACCATTTGCATAAGGCTCTGCGAAAAACTCTCCTGTATTGCTGATGTTCGTATTTATGAATAGGTTATCAGCATCCGGTTCAATTTCTATAGCTGTTTCACCACCATCGGAGGACAAGTAATATCGAGTTGCTGCAATGGGCCCTTTATAAGAAAACAAAAGGTACTGACCATTTGGACTTATACTTATAGCTTCCGCTGCTGCAAACTCTGATAGCTCAACAATCTTGGTGAATTGTAAGTTTTCTGCATTGGCTTCTTCAGGAGAAAGATCATCTTGCTTACAACTGGACATGTAAATCAATAAGATGAAACTGAGGTTTAAAATCAACAGACGAAGAATGCGAAGGGAATATCTATAGTTGGTTTTCATTTCATTATTCTTTCTACAAAATTCATTTATTGCACTCATCAATTTATTCCGCTGATTTAGGTAATTCCGACCTACCTAGCGCTAGGTATATCGTGTTGTTACAATTCAGTACATTTTCTCAACAGTTCAATACATTCCATTTTTAATGGTGTGAGTCTCATGACATCTTTGGATCATCAAAAACCTAAAGATCTAATGAACTCAAAGTATAAGAATCTTCTAATCGCAATCCTGACGATGCTCTCTCTGGCAGCGATTGCTTTAACAGCCGATGCTCAGTTGGCTTACAATCACTCGACTCACAGTAAGACAACTTACCGTGTGAATAATGTCACAGGTGAATTTGATGTGGAGTATGATGGTAAGATTGAGCTTTCTGATGATGACAGAGATATCGTATCCATCAGTCCTGGTGGTTATTTCGAATTGGAGAAATCATCTTTTGGAGCATCACGAAAAATAAAGATCGAATCTGATGGCGATGGACTTAGTAAGCACTATTTCGTAGGGTGGTCAGAAAGAGACTATGAACCTGAAGGTAGAAAATGGCTGGCCGAAGTACTTCCTGAATTGGTAAGAACTACTACAATAGCAGCTGAAGCTAGAGTTAACCGAATCTATCAAAAAGGTGGTACATCTGCATTGATCAAGGAGTTAACTCTTTTAAACAGTGACTATGTCAGTGATAAATACTTTGAACTGACTTTTGAAAAACCACTATCGGATCAGGATCAAGCTGCAGTGTTAAAAGTAGCCGGGGAAACAGTGAGCTCTGATCATTACTTATCTCAGATCTTGAGCAATTATTTGAAGAAATATGGGGTCTCTTCAGCTACTGTCAACAACTTCATTATGGCGGCAGGGGAAATTTCATCTGATCACTACAAGACGAATGTGCTGCTAGATGTCATGAAATCAAGTCAAATCAAGGAAGCTCAGCTTACTCAACTGATTGCTGCCTCTAACGACATAGGCTCGGATCATTACAAGTCCAATTTGTTGATGGAAGTGCTGAAACGCAAGGACTTGAACAGTAGTCAACTGAACGAAGTTCTTAATCAAGCATCGGATATCGGATCTGATCACTATTTGAGCAATGTTTTGATGGAAATAATCAAAACGCAAGAGCTGAGTACTGCCAACGTAACCAATATCATTCGAGCAACCAACGACATTGGTTCTGATCATTACAAAACCAATGTTTTTGATCAACTCTTTAGCCATGCCTCACTGAGCAATTCGGATTTCAAATTGGTATTAAACTCAGTTTCAGAAGTCAATTCTGATCACTATTTACAACAGACATTGACCAAATTATTGGATAAGCCATTAAATGAAGATGTAGTGGTAGAGATTTTGAAAGTAGCTACCAGTTCTATGAACTCAGATCATTATCTAACGGAAGTAATTAACAAAGCGATGAGTGATCAGAAACTAACAGGAAGAGTGATG
>CAXEKM010000029.1:0-1830 GCA_963996645.1 uncultured Marinoscillum sp. | reverse complement strand
GCTCGGACTTCCTTATTTGTTTGAAAGCACTGAACACATGTATGAGGTACTAGATGGACCAATCGGGGAAGGACTTTTGGAAGAAGGTGAAAAGTATCGCTTTAGAGGATTGTGCTATTACGATGCTGGCTCCAGAAGCTTTTATACCAAGGAGCGTCCCGTGGAAGCTCCAGCGGATTTGGATGGTATGAAGATCCGTGTGATGAAGAGTAACACGGCCATGAACATGGTCACTGCATTAGGAGGTTCTCCAACACCGATTTCATTTGGTGAGCTGTACACAGCATTACAGCAAGGTGTAGTGGATGGTGCGGAAAACAACCCTCCAAGTTTCTATTCCAGTAGACACTATGAGGTGTGTAAGTATTATTCATTGGACGAGCATACAAGCGTTCCGGATGTGCTGTTGGTGAGTTTGGAATGGTGGCAAAACATGACACCACAAGAACAAGGCTGGCTGAAGCAGGCAGCTTTGGAGTCGGTTCCTTTTCAGCGTGCAGAATGGGCCAAATCCGAAAAGGAAAGTCTGGAGAAAGTAGCTGCTGCAGGAGTGGAGATCATCCGTCCTGATAAGTCGAAGTTCACTGAGCAGGTGTCGTCTATTTATGAGGACTACAAGGATCAGACAGAGCTATACGAATTGATTTTGAAGATAAAGGAAGAGGCAAAATGAGAGAAAGAATTGATAAAATACTCGGATCCATTGTTGCCTTCTTGATGGGCATCATGGTATTGAATGTCCTGTGGCAGGTAGCTTCTCGTTATTTGTTAGGTTCACCTAGCATCTTCACCGATGAATTAGCTAATTACTTATTGATTTGGGTGGGTTTGTTAGGAGCAGCATATGCTTCCGGTAAGAAACTGCATCTAGCTATTGATCTGCTTCCGAATAAACTGGAAGGTAAAAGTAAGCAGCACCTTTCATTGGTGATCACTTCATTGGTTGTGCTTTTTGTAGTGACCGTGATGGTGATAGGAGGAGGGCGTTTGGTATATCTGACCTTGCTTCTTGAACAGCTATCTCCAAGCTTACAGATCCCGCTGGGTTATATCTACATGGTTATCCCAATCAGTGGTCTCTTTATCATTTATTATTCCATCTCTAATTATTTGATTGACAATGGCACTAACTGAAGTTTTAATCCTCGTATTAAGTTTTCTGGTGCTGTTATCAATTGGAGTTCCGGTGGCCTATTCCATTGGTTTATCCTCAGCACTCACTTTGATCATTTCCATGCCTTCGATTACTGCGTTCACTACGTTGGCGCAAAGAATGGCTACAGGGTTGGATAGTTTTGCCTTATTGGCGATTCCTTTTTTCGTTTTGTCTGGTCAATTGATGAACCGGGGTGGTATTGCCAGGCGATTGGCTGATTTTGCGAAAGTGCTCGTAGGGCCACTTCCTGGTGGTTTAGCATTCGTAAACATCCTGGCATGTATGCTCTTTGGGGCCATATCTGGTTCGGCTGCTGCAGCCGCTTCAGCAATTGGTGGATTTATGGGACCAAGAATGGAGAAAGAAGGCTACAACAAAGAATTCAGTGCGGCGATTAATATTACCAGTTCAACTACTGGTTTGATTATTCCACCGAGTAACATTTTGATCGTCTATTCATTGGCGAGTGGAGGCGTGTCGATTGCGGCGCTGTTCATGGCGGGGTATGTTCCGGGTATTTTACTTGGAGTTGCTTTGATGGCTGTTGCTGCTGTTTACTCTATGAAGCGCGGTTATAAAGGTGATTCCAGAGAATCTTTCAAAGAAGGATTCAAGAAATTTTTCGCTGCATTTCCAAGTTTGTTGCTCCTGATCATTGTAATCGGCGGGATTGT
>CAXEKM010000028.1:0-5033 GCA_963996645.1 uncultured Marinoscillum sp. | reverse complement strand
TTACCAAAACTTGCTACAGGTGAGTGGATAGGTGCATGGGGCCTTACAGAGCCTAATACGGGTTCTGATGCAGGAAATATGCGTACCACAGCTGTGAAGGAAGGAAATGAGTGGGTGCTGAATGGAGCTAAAAACTTTATAACTCATGGTATTTCTGGAGATGTAGCAGTAGTTATTGCCAGAACAGGCGAGCCAGGCAAATCTAGAAATGCATCTGCCTTTATCGTTGAGCGTGGTACTCCTGGATTCAGCGGTGGCAGAAAAGAGAATAAGCTTGGAATGCGCTGCTCTGAAACAGCGGAGATGATCTTTGATAATTGCCGTATTCCGGAGGAAAACTTAATTGGAGAGGTAGGAGATGGTTTCGTCCAGTCTTTGAAAGTATTGGATGGTGGAAGAATCTCCATTGCAGCTTTAGGTTGTGGTATTGGTCAGGGAGCCTTCGATGTTTCCGTACAATACTCCAAAGAGCGTGAGCAATTTGGGAAACCTATTAGCTCATTCCAGGGTATTTCCTTCAAACTGGCAGATATGGCTACTAAACTTGAGGCTGCAAAACTGTTGACTTATCAAGCTGCAGAGCTGAAAATGCAAGGCAAACCAATGACGAAAGAGTCAGCCATGGCGAAGTACTATTCTTCAGAAGTCGCAGTTGAGTTAGGCAATGAAGCAGTGCAGATTTTCGGAGGATATGGCTATACAAAAGACTACCCCGCAGAGAAGTATTATAGAGATGCCAAGCTGTGTACAATAGGTGAAGGCACTTCCGAGATACAAAAATTGGTAATTTCCAGAGAAGTATTGAAATAAATGTTTGGGAGGAATAAATTTTCCTTTACTTTTGCAGGCTCAAATACGAAATAAAGATGATTGTAGTAAACGTAAAAGAAAACGAGTCAATCGATAAGGCGCTTAAAAGATTCAAGAAGAAATTCGAGAAAACCGGAGTTCTTAGAGAATTGAGATCTAGAACTTATTTTACTAAGCCTTCAGTGGTTAGAAGAACTCAGGTTATTAAGGCTGCGTACCGTCAGCACATGCAAGAGCAGGAAAATAAGTAATCCCAATTTCGGGAATTATCATATGAAATTATTAAGTTAGTATTTACCCTCAATCGGGTAGATACTGACTTATGGTTGACTCCTTTCTTAAATACCTTCGTTACGAAAAACGCTATAGCGAGCATACCCTTACGGCGTACGAGAAGGATTTAGAGCAATTCACCAATTTTATTCAGGAAACCTTCGAGATAGATGATTTGACTGAAGTCAAGCATCCTCATCTACGCAGCTGGATTGTAGAGCTTATGGAAGCTGGTATAGCTCCCGGTTCTATCAATCGCAAAATAGCTACGCTCAAATCTTACTATAAATTCTTATTGGCTCGAGAGTTTGTCACTACCAATCCGACTGGTAGATTGAAGCCTCTCAAAGTAGAAAAGCGACTTCCCTCTTTTGTTCGGGAAAATGAAATGGTCGTATTGCTAGATCAAATTGAGTTCAGCGAAGACTTTTTTGGACTCAGAGATCGCGTGATTCTTGAAATGCTATATGCAACAGGAATTCGACTCTCAGAATTAATTGGGCTTAAGGATCTGGATATCAATGAGTATCAAAACTCCATTAAAGTTTTAGGAAAAAGAAATAAGGAAAGGCTTATACCAACCACTGATTTTCTCGTTAAACTACTTAGAAACTACCAGCAACATCGAAACACACAATTCGGTAAAACGGAGTTTCTACTTGTAACAGATAATGGTGATAAGTTGTATCCTATGATGGTTTACAGAACAGTTAAAAAGTATTTAGAACAAGTTACTACCATCAGTAAAAAAAGTCCTCATGTACTGAGGCACACATTTGCAACTCACTTATTAAACAAAGGTGCGGAACTAAACGCGGTAAAGGATCTGCTAGGCCATACAAGTCTTGCAGCAACCCAGGTTTATACGCACAATTCAATGGAGAAGCTGAAGTCAGTATTCGACCAGGCTCATCCAAAAGCATAAATGGTTTAATCTTTAAATTTTAAGAATCATGAAATTACAAATGCATTCTATCCACTTTGACGCAGACCAGAAATTGGTTGATTTTATTCAAAAGAAAGCTAACAAGCTAGATACCTTTTATGATAGAATAATTGACGGAGAAGTATTCATGAGACTAGAAAAGGATGATGACAGAGAAAATAAAGTACTGGAGATCAAATTGAATATTCCAGGTGGTCAACTTTTTGCTAAAGAGAAGTCTAAGTCTTTCGAGGCTGGAGCCGATGAAGCGGTAGAGTCACTAAGACGACAACTTAAAAAACATAAAGAAAAGCTTATGGCTCATAATTGAGCTTAAGAGCTAATCAGAAAAAAGCCGAGAATTGTTTCTCGGCTTTTTTTATGCCTTTTCATTTATCGGAAAAGTTTTACCAAAAATCGAAAGATCTAAACAGCTTATCCAATAGATTGAAAATACTACTCCAATTCGATGCACTTTTGAATCATAAAACAAGCATAGGTTTTTGATGAGTTCAATACTTATCTAGCGGTGATTTAAAAAATGGTTGAGAAGCAACCATCAACAAAGGCGTCTCTCGGGCAAGAGACGCCTTTTTTATTTTATAAGCTTGAGAAATGAATTGTGAATTTGGCGTATCCATCATATTCATATGATGCTTCGCCTTTTAGTTGCTGACTTAGTCTTTTGATTAACCGCAACCCTGTTGACTTTGCTCTATCGAATGAGATGTTGTCCATAAGACCAGGTCCGTCATCTGCTACCAAAAGTTCGTACTGGGTATTCGTGATTTTTTTTAGAGAAACCATTAGTTCATTCTGATCACCAAATCCGTATTTAAAAGCATTGGTAATTAGTTCATTCACAATAAGTCCCAGAGGTACTGCTACATCAACATTGAACCGTGAAGGTTCAAGTTCGAAATTGATTTTTGGTTCTTGCTCATGGGAGTAGGAATGACTTATTTCTTCAACCAACTTTTTGATGTATTCATCAAAGATGATTTCTCCACCCTCTATTTCCAATAGGTTTTGATGAATATATGCCATTGATCTTATGCGCCCTTTCAATTCATTGGCCATATTGAGGGCTTCTTCATTTTGCATTTGCATCACTTGAATTTCCATCAATCCAATGATGAGTTGAAAATTATTTTTTACACGATGATTTAATTCTTTCAACAGAAGACCTTTTTCCTTTTCTTTCTTCTCAATTTCATTTTTCTGTTCTGTGATCAGAGTGGATTTACGAGTTGTTTTATAAATGAAGAATATCGAGATCAAAAGCATCAAACCGATAAGTGCCACAATAATGCTGTAGAGCCTCGTTTGAGACTTTTGTAACTGTATCTCTATCTCTTTTTCTGTCTCCACTAACTTTCTTTCATAGTAGGCAAGTTCTTCAGACAATTGACTGGAATAGACTTTTCTATTTTCTGCCATAGCGCTAATGAAGTAGTCCTGACCTTCTTGGATAAATCCATTGTTCTGAAGCAATTTGGCTGATTCTCTGAGAAAATCAACATAAATAAGTGTATTGGCCTCCTCTTGATATATGCTTTTTATTTGGTTACATAATTCTAGAATATCCTGAGCATTGAAATCATTCAAAATTTGGTTTTTGATTGGTGTTGGAGGATTGGAGTTTAAGTATTGAATATACAGCCAATAACCATCTTTTTTGATATCAGGATAGCTTGCGAACTCCCGTAATAATCGCAAAACCCTATCGTCATTATTGCCCTTAAAAATTAGTGCATTAATGAGTTGAGTCATGGTATAACTGTAATGATCGGTCCTTTCGGCTAACATCTTATCCAAATCATAGGAATATTCTGCTTTTGATATAAACTCCTCAAGTTTCCCTTCATACACATTAAAATCATTTGTCAAATTATTGATGCGTATCATCAAAGTGGTATCATGTATTTCCTGAGCTTGATCGAAAAGAGCTTTCCCTAATTCGTTTCCCTCAGAAATATTTTGTTCAATCAAATCGATGACCAGATGATGCTTCCCGACTAATATCTTAGCTCTGACAAGTTCTGGAGAACTACCAGAAAATTGGTTGACATATTTAGTCAACTCTTGATTCATTTCTGTGGAGGTTTGAATTTCCAGAATTTCATCACGGAGGATTGAAATTATAAGGGTTTTTAAATTGACATAATCTATGTCCAGGTCTGGTGAAGTAGGTTGTCTGATACGACTATTTACAAAGTCGATTAAGACGTTTTTTTGAAGGTTGCTCTTGTCTTTATGCTCTTTGAGTAGAGTGAGGAAGTCTGTATAAGTTGCTTTGTTATCCTTAATTCTTAGTAATAAAGACTGGGAAGAACTATCCATTTCTTCAAATGATCTACTGTATTCAAGAGAATCCATATCTCCGTAGATCATAAAAAGTTCGGGTTGACAAAAAGTTTTGGTGGTGAGAAAAACCAGAAATATTACTCCAAATAATACTCGCATGAATGACTGAAAATGTATTTTAGAACTAAAATATTGAATTATAGCTGAATAGATAGAATTGATGGGTCAATCCACTAATAGGGTGCGCATATTAGTAGTAGAAGATGAAGTGATCATTGCTGATAGCCTGTGTATGACATTAGAAAAGTATGGGTATGATGTTTTAGATCCGGTTCTGTCTTATCCACAAGCTATTAAGACCCTAAAGAATGGTTCTGTTGATCTGGTTTTGCTTGATGTTAATTTAAGTAGTAAACAGAATGACATCGACCTGGCCAATTGGATCAATGACCATATAGGCATTCCTTTTGTGTTTTTGACTTCTAATTCAGATCGAAGAACTTTGGAAGAGGCAAAAACGACCAATCCATTTGGTTTTTTAGTTAAGCCCTACCATGAGGCGACTGTTTATACGACCATAGAACTAGCTCTGAACTCACATCGAAAAAAGGAAATTGAACATACTTCGGAGGTAGACCTTTCCATATTTACTAGTGCGGAGCGAGTAGTACTTAATCTGATAAATCAGGGATTGACTACAAAGCAAATTTCTGAGCAG
>CAXEKM010000027.1:0-5085 GCA_963996645.1 uncultured Marinoscillum sp. | reverse complement strand
GATCTTCAGCAACATTTGGACTTGGCACCAGTATAGATGCTTTACCAGTTAGCATAAGTTCAGCAATAGACAAGGCACCTGCTCGTGAAATCACTACATCTGCTAATGAATAAGCGAAGTTCATTTCACGTACAAAGTCCTTTATCACAATATTCTTAGATTCACGAGGAATCCTTTTTTTCATTTCGTTAAAATAGAAACCACCAGTTTGCCAGATCACCTGATAAGGAGAATTAGCTAGCTCTTCATAGCCTGCTAAGATCATTTCATTGATAGATCTCGCTCCAAGACTTCCTCCTACTATTAGGATGGTCTTCTTAGCAGGATCAAAACCAAAGAACTGATGCGCTTCATTTTTCAAGCTATCTCTCAACAGAATGGTCTTTCTAACCGGATTACCAGTCACTACCAATTTCTCCGCTGGGAAATACTTTTCCATTCCTCCATGAGCAACACAAATCTTGTTCACGCGCTTAGCCAATAATTTATTGGTTAAACCAGCGTAAGAGTTTTGTTCCTGCACCAACGTAGGAATTTTTTTAGAAGTAGCCGCATACAATAATGGACCACTTGCATAACCTCCCACTCCAACTACAGCATCTGGTTTGAAGTTGGCAACCAGCTTGAAAGCACTCGCCAAACTATCCATCAGCTTGAATGGGAACAGTAAGTTTTTAGCTGAAAGACTTCTTTGAATTCCAGCGATATTCAATCCAACAATTTCGTAACCAGCCTCAGGTACTTTAGTCATTTCCATTTTGCCTTTTGCTCCGACAAAAAGGATTTCCACGTCCTGTAGCATTTCTTGCAAAGACTGAGCAATAGAGATCGCTGGATAGATGTGTCCTCCAGTACCGCCACCGCTTATCATTATCCGCAACGGACGTTGACGATATGTCTTTTGCTTTTCGATTACGCTGCTTCTTTAATTCGTTCTTTATTAAATGAATTGGTAGTTGTAGCACCAATATTATCGTCAATTTCTCCTCGGCTTACGCTAAGGATAATTCCTAAAGCAAGTCCAGTGAACAACTGCGAGGTTCCCCCCATACTAATCAATGGTAATGGCAATCCTGTGATTGGTCCAAGACCTACAGCAACCCCCATATTGACCATAGCCTGCATCACCAGGGCAAATGACAATCCCGCTGATAATAAACCACCATAAGCTCGATCACTTTCCGATGCCGCTTTCATTCCACGATACAGCAAAGCGAGGTATAGTATCAAAACCATGATACCTCCTATCATGCCATATTCTTCTAAAATGATTGCAAACACAAAGTCAGCATAGGCTGATGGTAAATAATTTCTTTGATCACTCTGACCAGGACCTTTCCCGATCAATCCACCAGTTGCTATTGCAATATTTGCTTGCTTGGCCTGGAACGGAATTTCTTCATTATTAAAGAAGCTCTCTACCCTACTTAGTGCTGTTCCAGCTCTTTGACCTAATGCCATCGCAGCTCCACCAGCAATAACTCCGATAATCATTAGCATAGCCAGATATTTCACAGGCACTCTACCAATGAACAACATCAACATACAAGTAGAGAACAACAATACTGCTGATGAAATATTGGTCATGGCGATAAGGCCGCAAATCAAACCAATCCAAATCAATACAGGAACGATCGCCTTTTGGAAATCATCAATACTTTTTTGTCTCTTCGACAGCATACTTGTCACTGTCACTAAAAGTGCCAGGTTAGCTAAATCTGAAGGCTGAAATGCCAGGTTGATGATTGGAATTGGCAACCATCTGGATGCTCCGTTGGTCTCATTTCCATAAAACAGTGTCAATAGCAACAATGGCACCGACAACCACAACGCAAACCGTGAAATCTTTGAATAATATCTATAATCAATCTTATGCGCTATCCACATTGCTCCCAAACTAAGCAGGACCAACGTAGAGTGCTTGAATAAGTAATATTCTGTATTCCCACCCATCATTTTGTAGGCCAAACTCCCTGTGGAGCTATACACTACCAAAACACTGAGTACCGAAAGCAAAAACACGATGAACCAGATCACTGGATCACCTTTCAAATTTCTGTAAGCCCATTCCTTTACAGTATTCATACGCTTTCTTTTTTAGTTCCTATTAATTCCTGCACAGCTCTTCTGAACTGATCCCCTCTATCCTCATAATTGCGAAACAGATCGAAACTGGCACAAGCTGGAGATAGCAATACTACCTGTCCATCTTTCGCCAAATCAGCAGCCATTTTCACCGCCTCAACCGTCGATGTTGTTTCTGTTATTTCCTTCAAACTTCCTGAGAAGAATGACTTGATTTTTTCATTGTCAACTCCTAAACAAACAAGCCCTTTTACTTTCGACTTTACCAAAGCCTCGATCTGCTCGTATTCGTTTCCCTTATCAATTCCTCCAGCGATCCAAATGATATCAGCCTTCACGCCATCCAATGCGTAATACACTGCATCTACATTGGTTGCTTTGGAATCATTGATAAACTGCACGCCATCCAGCTCACCACATGGCTCTAAACGATGAGGTGCATTGACGAAAGTCTTCAACCCGTGCATTACGTCCTGAATCGAAACCTCAAGGTTCAATGCAGCCAGCGTAGCTGACATGGAGTTGATCATATTATGCTTACCAATCAGAGAAATCTCTGCTACTGGTATTTGATGCTTCTTACTCTTTTGTTTGTACTTATAGTCGAAGATCAAATGATCGTTCTCCATATAAGCTTGCCATCTTGGATCTTTGGTCGTTGATACAGCAAATAAGCTTGCATCAATCTTGCGCTTTGCTACTTCCTGTGTGATAGGTTCGCTATCTGCACAGTATACAAATGCCTCTTCATGACTCAGATTTTCTGTGATCTTGAACTTAGAAGCCACATACTTTTGAAAATCATAATCATATCGATCCAAATGGTCTGGTGTGATATTCAGAAGTACGGCCACATCTGGTTTGAACTTCACAATACCATCGAGCTGGAAACTGCTCACCTCAACGACATAATAGTCGTATCCGCCTTCAGCAACCAGTTTGGCTAAACTAATTCCTACATTACCGCCTAAAGCCACTTTGTAACCAGCTGTTTTAAGCAAGTGGTGAGTTAATAAAGTAGTAGTAGTCTTGCCGTTAGTACCTGTAATAGCGATCACCTTTGCTCCTTCCGGAATGTACCGGTAAGCAAATTCGATTTCAGAAATCACAGGAATATCCTTTGCTATAGCTTGTTGAATTAAAGACACTTTATCAGGAATACCAGGGCTCTTGATGATCTCATCACTCTCTAAAATTCGATCCACCGAATGACCACCATCCTCGTATTCCACACCATATGAATCGAGCGTAGCTTTCCTGTCATCAGCAATGCGTCCTGCATCTGACAAGAAAACGGAGTATCCTTGCTTCTTGCCTAAAATGGCCGCACCGATACCGCTTTCGCCTGCTCCTAATATGGTGATGTTCTTACTCAATCTAGTTTATCCTCGTTTTTCATTTTCTTCTCAATAATCTGATCACAACAGATCGAATAAAGAGAAAGTAGTTCGTATCCTTTTTTCACAAAATCTGTGATCATAGGTATTTGTCTTTTTCTGTTGGCATCATCCAGTTTGTCAATCATGTAGATCAACTCATCCATCTCCTCTTCCAATGCATCCATCTGGTTGTAAAAACTGATCTGCCCTTTTGCACTCAACACTTTATGCAAGATCTTGTCCATCTTCTGCGAGCTACGCATGATCGCCGAAGAGAAGGCAAGCAAATTGCTACCAGGCAACAAGTCCGCTAGCTGAGAAGCCTTGTTCTGGAATTTTTCGTTGAGATTAGAGAGTTGTTCAAGTGTCATATTAGGATCATCTAAGTTTAAGCGTTGCTAATGTGATAATGGCTAACAAAATGCCGGACGTCCAAAATCTGGTAACGATCTTAGCCTCATGCCAACCTTTCTTTTGATAATGATGATGTAATGGCGACATAAGGAACACCCTTCTTCCTTCACCATACTTTTTCTTGGTGTACTTGAAATAAGACACCTGAATCATCACTGAAATTGTCTCTATGAAGAACACTCCACAGAGCACAGGAATCAACAATTCCTTTCTAATAACTAAAGCGAAAACGGCGATTGTAGCACCAAGCGACAAACTGCCAGTATCACCCATAAAAACCTGAGCTGGGTAGGAATTGAACCATAAGAATCCAATACATGCTCCTACGAAAGCAGCTCCGAAAATCACCAACTCACCCGAGTTAGGAATAAATGCGATATTCAAATAATCAGCGAATACTGCGTTACCAGACATGTAAGCAAATACCACTAATGTCAATCCAATAATTGCTGATAAACCTCCAGCCAATCCATCCAATCCGTCTGTCAGGTTCGATGCATTGGAAACTGCCGTGATGATAAATATGACTGCAAGCACATAAACCAACCAGGTATATCCTTCTAAAAACTGTGGCAATAACCAGTCGTATTGGAATTCATTGTTTTTCACAAATGGAATAGTCGTCACAATAGATCCACTATCAGCGAAGCCTGTTCCGCCAAGCTCTGGAATAGCCACATCTGGATGGAAAACCATTACCAAACCAACAACTAAACCAATCGCTACCTGACCGATGATTTTGAAGTGACCTGCTAAACCATCCTTATTCTTCTTTTTCTTCTTCAGGTAGTCATCAGCAAATCCGATCAGTCCCAACCAAAGACAAGTCACCAATAACAGGATGACATAGATATTACCAACCTGAGCGAACAACAACGTTGGGATAGTGATCGAAGCGATGATGATGATACCACCCATAGTAGGCGTACCTGCTTTCTCCATCTGACCTTCCAAGCCCAAATCACGAATAGACTCACCCATCTGGAAGCGTCTAAGCATATTGATCAATTTCTTACCAAAGAAGATGCTAATCACCAGCGAAATCAACGCAGCCATACCTGCCCTGAAGGAGATAAAGCGGAATACACTCGCTCCCATCAAGTCAAATTGTTTTTCCAAAAAGTCAAACAAGTAGTATAGCATTTTCAGATTTTAGATTTTAGACCTAAGATTTTAGATGGAGTTTGATGTCTCCTTTCTAATGTCT
>CAXEKM010000026.1:0-6048 GCA_963996645.1 uncultured Marinoscillum sp. | reverse complement strand
TTTATCCTTTGGTAGGATTTCGCAAACCAGATCAGTCATAGCGTACATGTCCTCATGAGGCTCTCCTACAGACAATCCACCGATAGCGTTTCCTTCTCTTCCTTGCTCTGCTATAAACTCTGCAGACTGCTTTCGCAAATCTGGGTAAGTGCTTCCCTGTACAATTGGAAATAAGGTCTGCGAATATCCATGAATTGGATCCGTTGCATCAAAATGATCTATGCATCGTTTCAGCCATCGGTGAGTCATATGCATGGAGTTCTCTGCATACTTCTTATCACACGGATATGGAGTACATTCATCAAAAGCCATGATAATATCTGCTCCAATTACTCGCTGAATGTCCATGACATTTTCTGGAGTAAAATCATGCATGGACCCGTCGATATGCGACTTGAATTTTACACCAGACTCAGTGATTTTACGATTATCTCCTAAGCTATACACTTGATAACCACCACTATCCGTCAAAATAGGCTTATCCCATCCATTAAACTTATGAAGACCTCCGGCTGCCTTGATCACATCCAAACCTGGTCTCAAGTAAAGATGATAGGTATTTCCTAGTATAATCTCCGCTTTAATATCCTCTTTGATTTCACGCTGATGAACTGCTTTTACGGTACCAGCAGTACCTACAGGCATGAAGATAGGAGTCTCTATTTGGCCATGATCAGTTTCGATTAAACCAGCTCTGGCCTTGGACGATGGGTCGTTATGTTGTAAGGTAAATTTCATGAACGCCGCAAAAATAGTTGGCTCGGAATGAAATGCACGAATTTTAGGCTTCTATCTTTACCCGTCGTGTTGATTACTGCTGTATACATCGTTTTTCTAGCGTTGACTCTGATCAATGGATACCAAACGCTTGTCACCTGGCGAAGGGTTAACTCTATTAAACAATCGAACTCAAAAGGTGACAATATTCCATTTAGCATCATCATTTGTGCTCACAATGAATTGGAGAATCTGAAGTCAAACCTTCCTTCCATTCTCAGTCAAAACTACTCTTCATTCGAAGTGATAGTAGGATTAGACCGATGCACCGATGGGTCCAATGAGTACATTCAATCACTCAACGATGGAAATTTAACTTCAGTCATTATTGAGGAAACTCCTGCTGGCTGGAATAGTAAAAAATTTGCCCTTGATAAGTGCATAGAAAAAGCAAAACATGAATGGCTTCTACTAACTGACGCTGATTGTCAACCTGCTTCCAAAAATTGGATTCAAAAATATGCAGACAATATTCACGGACAGATCAATTTAGTCCTAGGTGTCAGTCCATATCGACAAACGAAGCAATTAATATCAATTATCACTGAATATGAGACCTTTATAACGGCAAGTAGCTATTTATCAGCGGCAGCCAATAAGTCTCCTTACATGGGTGTAGGGCGCAATCTCGCTTATACCAAATCCCTTTATAAGTCGATCAATGGCTTTGAAGGAATTGAACACATCACCGGTGGAGATGATGATCTGCTCATTCAGAAAATGGTAGCGCATGCTGAGCCATCCATCAATATTCATCCTGAATCGCTAACCTATTCCGCTCCAGAACGTACATGGAAAAAGTACCGGACTCAAAAAACTAGACATCTCTCCGTTGGTAAATACTATCAAGAAAAATTTAAGCAAAAACTTTCCACAAGGGCTGTATTGCACAGTAGCTTATGGCTGAGTTTCCTATATTTGATAGGTTTTTCGGATACTATCTGGAGAATTATTGTACCCTTTGCGTTGTTGGTACTTATAAAAGGACTATTTTTCAAAAAAATCGCCACCAAAATAGGAACACCTCTCCGGTTAATCTGGTATCCTATAATGGATTTAATATACGCGGTTTTTTTACCTCTGATTGCGATCAGAGCGATGCTAGAAAGAAATATTAGATGGAAGAAGTAAAAAGGCAGTTTTCAGATAAGGCATTAAAAGACTTCAAACTCATAGACCGAGCTACTCTAGAAAATGATGAGTCTGCATTTGCTGAATTAATGAGCCGCTATAAAAAGCCGGTTTATCACATGATTCTGAAAATGGTAAGGAATGTGGATGATGCAGAAGATCTAACCATCGAAGCGTTTGCTAAAGCATTTAAAAATCTAGCTCGATTCAAAAAAGACTATACTTTCAGTACATGGTTGTTCAGAATAGCAACGAACAACGCCATAGATTTTATTCGTAAGAAAAAACTGGAAACATACAGTTTGAACACTTCATTCACCGATGATAGTGGGGAGTCTGTAAACATTGACGTGGAAGATGGAGATAGAACTCCAGACCAGGAAGCGATCAATTCTCAGAAAATAGAACTGGTACGTATGTTTGTAACCAAGCTTCCTGCGAAGTATCAACGTCTGGTTAAACTCCGATATTTTGATGAATTGTCTTATGAAGAAATTGCTCAAGAATTGGATGCACCTCTTGGTACAGTCAAAGCTCAACTTCACAGAGCTAGAGAACTGATGTACGAATTAGTAAAAGACAAAAAGAAACATATTTAATGAGCCAGGGTGTTCAGCAGGTTTTTGATCAGTTTCCGAACTTATCAGACAAGCAAAAAGAGCAGTTCAGCCAGTTAGAGCAATTGTATACTGAGTGGAACGAAAAAATCAATGTAATCTCCCGTAAAGACATTGAGCAACTCTATACAAGACACGTGCTACATAGCCTGGCTATTGCCAAATACTTAACCTTTTCTCCTGGAGCTAGAGTATTAGACATTGGAACTGGAGGTGGTTTTCCCGGTATCCCGTTGGCTATTCTATATCCTGATTGTCAATTTCTACTAGTGGATAGTATTGGCAAGAAGATCAAGGTAGTTCAAGGTGTTGCAGAAGCGGTTGGACTTACTAACGTTAAAGCCGAACATATTAGGGCTGAGAAAATTAAGCAAAAGTTCGACTTTATTGTATCCAGAGCTGTTGCCAGAACCAAAGTAGTTTATCAATGGTCTAACAAATTAATTGAAGCAAGTGATCACCCAACGGCTGCCAATGGCTATCTTCTGCTAAAAGGTGGAGACCTAGATGAAGAGCTTACGGAGTTCGGCAGATCACATACTACTCAAGATATCAGCGAGTATTTTGATGATGAATTCTTTGAAACGAAGAAGATCGTTTATATTCCAGTATAATATACTCTACTTAACATGAAGCTAATTGCCATAATGCTTTTCCTATTGAGTAGCACACTCTGCTATGCTCAATATTCACAATACTCTGAGGAATCAGAAGTTACAGCCTCTAGAATCCCTCAGATAATCAAAAAACAAATCCAACCAAACTTCCCAAAAGAAGATGTCAGGTGGTTTTTAGAGTATCAAAATGATGGAATTTCCTATTACGCAAGATTCAATGTTCAAAAACAACTATTAAGCATTAAATTTAATAGTGAAGGCTCCTATTACGATGTTGAGGTTCCAACCAAATGGAAGGATCTACACTCTTCCACACAAGAGTCTTTCAATACCTATTTTGAAGAAAATTTTGAGAAGTATAAGATTAGAAAAATTTATCTTCAGTATAAACAACAGCTGCCTGAAGTAGCATCCTACTTCTATAATTTCACACCTGAGCTTACTCCTTCTTATGTACTTGAGTATATAGTAAAAGACCAGGGCAGAATACTTTATCTAGGTGAGTTTAACACAACCGGTGAATTCATTTCAAAACAAAAACTCACTATCCCTGAAGCTGACTATAGACATTTTGATAACTGAAGCTAAAGAAAAGGGCTAATTTCCTCGTTTTTCAAACAATCCAAGGTGATCGAAAGTTAATAACTCGAATCTTAACTTTTTTAATCTCATGAAAAAATCAAAATCGATCTTACTTGCCTTGATGTTTATGTTAACCTCTTTTGCTTCTATGGCTAGCGATACCAAGCTAACAAAAGAGAATATTGAAAATAAATCTGACAAAGAAGTCAGAGCTCGTGTGGAGCAACTTCTAGACAGAGTGGAACAAATCCGAGAATTGGACCGATCTAATATGGATCAGTTCGAAAGATCTCAAATGAAAGATGAGTTGGTAGACATTAAGAAGGAACTTAAAGTGGCTAAAACCAACGGTAGTACAGTTACTATTTCTGTTGGAGCAGCTATTATTATCATATTATTGTTGATTATTATTTTATAAGACCAGATTCAAATAACACCAAAAAGAGCCCTGACATTTTCTGCCAGGGCTCTTTTTTTTTGTACGAATACATACACTATTGTTTCAAAGTGAAACACACATTTAAACAGCACTCCTATTTATTCCTAGAAATCAATAAGTTACATTTTGGCATATCCTTTGGCATCTTAATATCAAATCAAGAATGCTATGTTTAAAAACTTTCTACTCAGTAGTTTCAGGAATTTTAGAAAAAACCGATCCTTTACTTTTTTAAACCTAATAGGTCTGGCTGTAGCTATTAGTGGCATTTTCACTATTTATGTTTTCATCCAAAGTGAACTGGCTGTTGATCAACTACTCTCTGAAAAGGAAACCACTTTCCTTGTAACCTATATTCAGAAAACTGAAACGTCTTCACGAGAAGTCGGATTAGGAGGAATTGAAACCGACGAGTGGCTAAGATCCAAAAACTCTGAAATAGTTTCCGGCCATCATATTCGTAAAATTGGACCGGCACTGATGAAAAATCAGAACATAAAAGGCGAACGGAACATCACAATCGCGGAAGCTAACTTTTTTGATTACTTCAACATTCCAATGATAAGCGGAGAAACATCAACTGCCTTATCTGCCCCTAACAGCATCGTATTATCGATTTCAGCAGCAAAGCAATATTTTGGCGATAGCAACCCGATCGGACAAACAATAGAGATTTATGGAGATTACGATATGCCGCTCCAGGTAACCGGTGTGATATCTGACAATGAAGATTTACACTTCGACTATGACTGTATCATTTCATGGAACTCCAAACCTACCAATTCTCCAAATTCAATTGGTGATTGGTATAGTAGATCTGTAGTTAACTATATCAAAACTTCAGAACCAATTACACCAGAAAAGCTATCAGCAATTTTAACAACCAGATATCAAGAAGATTTTCCAGAAGACAATATCTCAGTTGTTACCTATCCCCTTTCGGAAATATATTTCGCTATTAGTCATGTTCAATTTTTACCTGGCTTTAAGTCAGGCAACCGAACCAATTTAACTATACTGTCTTTAATAGCCATATTGATTCTAATCATCTCTATTGTCAATTATATTAATGTCAATATTTCCTTAGTGTTGAAACGACTCAGGGAAATTGGAATGCGAAAAGTAATGGGAGCCAGCAAGACACTGTTAGGCATACAATTTCTTGTAGAAAGCACACTGCTCGTATTAATGGCAAGCTTCATCGCCATTACGCTTTCTGACATGCTGATAAAGCAACTTCCGGATCTTTTTGGGCACATAGAAGGTCCTTTTGACCAACCATCTTATATGCTCACATTAGTCGGAATAAGCCTACTTATAGGTGTTATTTCGGGAGGATATCCTGCACTATTTATCAGTCAAATAAAGATGGCCGATGGACTTAAAAGCCAGCTTTCGGGAGGAAAATCAAGAAATATTGTAAGGAATTCTTTATTAGGCATTCAGTTTGTGATCACTTTTGGTCTGTTGATCATGTCTGTTATTGTCTATCGTCAATTTGCTTTCATTCATGATAAGGAACTAGGTTTTAGTAAAGACGATATACTAATTCTGGATATCGGTAATTCAGGCAAAATTTCTTCCGGTTATAAAACTTTTCAAAACACAATCAATGAATTTCCAGAAGTAAAATCTTCAAGCACCAGTACCGACATTATCGGAACAGGCTACACCAATAATTCATACTTTGCCATAAAAGAAGGGCAAACTAATCCAACTGAAAATGGAGTAATGACCACCTACTTTTCAGTTGATCCCAGTTTTGTCAGTACCTACAACCTGAATCTGTTGGAAGGTAGAAACTTCAACTCCGAGTTATCTACAGATAGTACTGGTATCATTATCAATAAAACGTTCGCTAATAAGCTAGGATTAAAGAATCCAA
>CAXEKM010000025.1:0-7576 GCA_963996645.1 uncultured Marinoscillum sp. | reverse complement strand
TCATCCTTAAGGAACCATTGAAGTAGGCGTTGAGCTAGCTTGGGTAGTTTGTTTCCCTGATTACTCATTCAGAACGCAAGGATTTTACGGGATTAGCAAGAGCTGCTTTTACTGATTGGAAACTGACTGTAATCAAGGTGATGACCAAAGCACCAACAATGGCCAAAAAGAAAGAGTACCACGGAATTTCAATTCTATATTCGTAATTGGCTAGCCAATCATTAATGAAGTAGTAGGCTATTGGCACAGCTAAAGCACACGACAGCACAATCAACAAGATAAACTCCGAAGACAGCAACTTCCACAAGGTCATAATAGATGCTCCAAGTACTTTACGTATGCCTATTTCTTTGGTGCGCTGCTCTGCCATATAAGATGCCAAACCGAATAGACCAAGACAACTGATCATGATAGCCAATCCCGCAAAAAGACCAGACAACTTACCCACTTTAACTTCTGCTTCAAACTTCTGAGCGTATCGATCATCTACAAACTGAAAGTCAAAAGGCACATTAGGAGCCAGCTGCTCAAACACTTGAGTGGTGGAAGCAATAGCCTCCTGTGATGGCAGTTCTGGGTTTAATTTCAACAGGTAATGTTCTAACTCTGTCTCTTGAGTGTCGAGAAAATACACCATGGGTCTTACCTGACTGTAAGGTGACTCCCTGATGATATTTCTGGTAACCCCTATTATCTTGAAAGTGCGATTGCGGTTCCTCACCCAAAGCGTGAATTCCTGACCAACTGGCTGCTCTAGCCCCATGTAGGTAACGGCCGCTTGATTGATCACTACTGCACTACTGTCGGTAACCAGCTCCTTTGAAAAATCTCGCCCTTCAAAAATATTCCAGCCTACCGTAGAGCCGAAATCCGCACTGACCCAATTGGTAGCCATGTGTGGATGAAAATTGGGATCTTTACCCTCCCACTCAAAACCACCCACCGTACTATTGAGAGTAGTCATAGGACTAGAAGTCATGGCCATTGACTGAATGATTCGCGCACCTTTTAACTGCGTTTCCAGATACTCTTTCTTACCTCGATAGTCATCAGACACCATGCTGACGGAGATTAAATTATCTCCATTGTAGCCCATAGGTCGACTTTGTGTAAACTGAATTTGATCCCTCACAGCGATTGTACCAATGATCAATGCCACAGAAATCACAAACTGAACGACCACAAGTCCTCTTCGTAGATATTTAGATGCGTTGCTATGAAAAATGGAACCTTTCAATGCCTTAACCACCTGAAACCCGGACAGGTAAAAGGCTGGATAAAGCCCAGCGAGCAAACTAGTACCCACAATGACTGCCAAAGAAATCAACCATAGCAATGGCTCCTGGTAAGGAATGGCAAACTGTTTTCCGGCCAGAACACCAAATTGAGGAAGCACCAACAAGACCAAAGCCAGGGAAACCAGAAATGACAGACAAACCAGCAGAAATGATTCAGTCAAGAACTGATTGATTAACTGTTTTCTAACAGATCCGATCGCCTTGCGAATGCCTACTTCTCTGAACCTTTTAAGTGACTGAGCGGTACTCAAATTCATAAAATTGATGCAAGCAAGGATAAGTACAAAAGCTCCTATACCTCCGAATAACCAGACATACTGAATGGCACCACCCGTTTGAACTCCATTTTCCCAATTATTCCTCAGGTGCCAGTCATTCATCGCATGTAGGAACACTTCATTCTGATCAGACCATCCTTCATATTGCTCCGTATGATCGGAAATGGCCGGACGAATTCTCTCATTGACCTCCTCCATGGTTAGGCCATCCTTAATTTGAGCAAAAGCCGTAAATGAGCTGTTATCCCATTCGTTTCGGGAAGATTTCACCCACTCTGTGTTATTGACATAAAGCTCCCACGGGGCAATAAATTGCAGTTGATAAAAGGAAGAACTGGAAGGAATATCTTCATAAATGCCCTTAATCACCACACTCCAATCATTGTCTATTTTTATGGATTCTCCAATGGCATTTTCATCGCCAAACAATGCTTTAGCACTCGATTGGGACAGTAGCAAACTATTCTGATCATATAATCCAGTGATGTCTCCAGCAACCATTCGAAGCGAAAGCATCTGAGGTGCCTCTGGCTCCATAAAAGCCCCTGATTTCAGAACACTTTTGTCCTCATCTCCCAAAACATGCCGCCATGTCCAGGAGCTCATGACTACTGTTTCAAAATTATCACCATACACGTCTCTCAACTCCCTGCCTATAGGAAAAGGAAGTGGCCCACGAGTGATCTTAACACCATCTCGGGTTTTGTGCTGCATGACTCTAGCAATCTGGTCATGATTGGTGTGGTAATCGTTAAAAGTCAGTTCATGATAAAGCCACAAACCGATCAGCATCGCTACGGCAAGTCCGACGGATAGGCCTCCAATATTCAATACAGAATAGATTTTGTTTCTTTTCAGTCTTCTTATTCCAATTTTGAGATAGTTTTTGATCATGGTTAAGTTTTTTAGAGGATGATTAAATGAGCCGCGTATGGCAAATGGGCGGATGTACTTAAGCACCTGATACCAGTAGTTTCTTCTGGCTTTGGAGAGTGAGTAAGTCTCCATTTCCAGGTCAAATTTTTCATCCAGATCACCAAGCACCTCCTCCAGCAGTTCGTCCTTTAGAAACCACTGAAGAAGCTTTTGAGCTAGTTTGGGTGGTATAGCCCTTTGACGACTCATTCCGAACGAAGTGATTTTACAGGGTTCGAAAGAGCTGTCTTAACAGACTGAAAACTGACGGTACAAAGTGCCAAAATCACCACCAAAACGCCTACCAGTGCAAATACCCACCAACTAAGGTCGATAGCATAAGCAAACTGGTCCAACCACCTCGAGGTGGCATAGTAAGCGATTGGCGTAGCAAGCATTATGGCTATAATGACTAGTCGGATGAAATCACTAGACAGCAAGGACACCACTTGGTCCACTCTTGCTCCCAGCACTTTTCGAATACCGATTTCTTTGGCTCGGCGCTCGGCTGTGTATGCTGATAAGGCAAACAGACCCAAACAAGCCACGGCAATAGCAATCAGTGTGAAATACTGAATCAAACTAAGCGTGAGCTGCTCATTTTTATAATTCAGTTCAAAATCATGATCTAAAAAGGAATAGATAAACGGAGATGCGGTATTGATCCGATCCCATGATTGCTCCACATCAGCTATCACTTTGTTGTAATCCTGTGTATTAACATCCAGAATCAAAAAATTGGTAGGACCATGAAAAGTTGGCGCACTGGTAATGGCCAGAGCCTGAATTTTGCGATGCAGACTTTCATAATGATAGTCGACTACTACACCCACGACCTTCAACTCGTGAACTCCATCCTCCATCGTGTAAAAGACCTTCTTTCCTATGGCATCATCTACCGTATACCCAAGTTCATGAACCGCAGACTCATTGAGCACCACAGATTCTGTATCGTTAAATTCTTTGGAGAGATATCTACCACTTAATAGCTCGATTCCTAATGTCTTGAAATAGTCTCCACCGGCAAAAACAGTCTGAATATCTACAGCATCTTCCTGTCGCTTATGCTCAGCATAAAAGAGCATTTCCAGCACATTTTCAATCCCGGGATAGCTGCCTCCAAAGGCTACATTCTCAATAGCGCTATTAGCCAACAAGGCAGTCTTTAGAGATCGAGCATTGTTCAAAGATTCTGAAGTTTGCAATGGCAAAATAAGCTTCTGCTCGCTATCAAAACCCAGCGTTTGAGAGTTCATAAAATTCATCTGACGACTAATGAAAACAACTCCCAATATGAGCACTACAGAGACCGTGTATTGAAAAACAACCAGCCCTTCACGAATCAACTTGGCCGAAGATGAGTTTTTCAACTTTCCTTTAAAAGCCTCGGTAAACCGGAAAGAAGACAGATAAAGCGCTGGATAAAGACCAGCAATGATACCCGTCAACAAAGAAACAGCTATCAATATCGGAACGATAGTGCCGACACTAGAGACAGAAAGGTCCTTACCAATCAATTGGTTAAAATATGGCAGCAATACGATCACCAGTACTACAGACAATAGCATGGCTAGCGTAGTGATCATAACCGATTCACTCAGAAACTGTCCTATCAGCGTTTTGCGATCCGCACCAACCACTTTCCTGAGACCTACCTCTTTGATACGTCTTTCACTTTTGGCCGTGCTGAGATTCATGAAATTGATACAAGCGATGATCAACAGAAAAAAGGCTACAGCAGAAAAGATTTTTAGATAATTGGCATTTCCCGTGGCTGCTACTTCATAATCATTATTTGAGTAGAGATAAATATCACCAACAGGCTGCAGATAAACAGATTTCACAAAACCAACTCCTTCAAGTTCAGGAGCAGCATTTTCATTGTAGTAGGCTTGTAGTTTTCCTTCAAAACTGTCTGCAGACACTCCTGAATTCAGTTTCACATAGGTGTAAAAAATACTCGTAAACACCCAGCTATTTTGGGAAGCGATCCATTGCCCAACATCCTGATTATTGATCGAGAGCAATACACTCACAGGAATGTGTGACTTACCAGAACTCTTAATTACGCCCTTGACTGTGTAAACCATGTCACCAAATGGAAGGCCCAGTGTCATAGGTTTGTCAATAGGATTCTCTTTACCGAAAAGCTTGTTGGCCACTTCTTCTGTGATAACCATAGAATTTGGTGTAGTCAGGGCCTCCTGATCACCATAAACAAAGTCATATGAAAAAACATCGAAATAGGTTGAGTCCACATAATAGACATTGTTTTCAAAGAACTTCTTCTTCTGATCTTTGGAAGTCAACAAGACTTTTTCGGCACCAGGGAAGCGGCAAACTCTAGTCATTTGCTCTACTTCCGGCAAGTTATCTTTCACTGCAGGACCAACCGGAGCGGATAGTGCCATCCATTGGTCCCCTTTTGCTTCGGATGCTACTCGATAAATTCGATCAGCTCCCTGATGATGCTGATCATAGCCCATTTCATTGGCAACATAAAGTAGTATTAAGAAACAGGCCGTCAAACCAACTGACATGCCGATTACGTTGATAGCTGAAAAGCTTTTGCTCCTTTGGATATTTCGCCAGGAGACTTTGAAGTAGTGCTTAAGCATAGTCGTTCTTATTAGAGTTATTGATCTTTTGATGGCGAATGGACGGATGTATTGAATCACCTGGTACCAATAGTTTCTTTTGGCTTTGGAAGTTGAGTAGACTTCCCGTTCCAGGTCATATTTTTCCTCCAGATCGCCGAGTATTTCCTCCAGCAGTTCGTCCTTAAGAAACCACTGAAGCAGTTTTTGAGCACGTTTTGGAGGTGATATGTAGTCTCGTTGGCTCATTAAATGATGCCCAGAAATTTCAATTTATCAATAGCCAGTTCAGGATACTGATTCCATAGATTGACTTTGAAATCTCGTGACTGCTCTAGTGCACGTTTACCAATGGCCGTAATGGAGTAAATTCTTTTTCTTCTTCCTCCACGCTCCGCTGTAGGTTCTCCCATTTCTGAAGTGAGAAAGCCTTTCTCCTTCAATCTGTCGAGGGTTGAATGAACAGAACCGATAGATACAGCACGTCCTGACTGTACTTTGAACTCCTCGGCAATCTTGAAGGCATATGCCTCTTCATTTAAAATTCCAACCAATAAAAGCAGCACCTCCTCGAACTCTCCTAATCTTGTTTCCTTCATGAGTATTTAACTAATCCATTTAGTTATGTTACTAAATTGCAGAACTAATGTACGGAATATATTTATTATTTGTTCTACTATTTAGTAAGTAATGAGTCAAATTACTGATTATTAGTAGATTGGAGTATCTTTATTTCATGACAAACAATCAATTTGCCGAGTTGGCACTATCCTTTGAAGGTGTAGTAGAACATGCTCATTTTGATCGAAGAGCATTTAAGGTTGAGAAAAAAAGAATCTTCACCACCTTACAAGAATCCACTCAAACTGCAAACGTCAGATTGTCCATAGAAGAGCAAAAAATATTTTGTGATTATGGCCCCAGCATCTACCCCGTCCCTAACAAATGGGGAGATCAACGCTGGACCACACTGAATTTAGTGCATTTAGAAAATCATCTCGTCATGGAAATATTAACCTCTGGTTATCAATTAGTTTTCCAAATATAATATCACTATTGAGAATTGATTATCGATCTATTTTAGGTTACCTATATGTTAAAATCTCTTAACAAGTAGGTGTTTGCAAAATAACTTTTCCATCCTTTGCGTTTATTCAGGGGTCTGTAAACCATAATGACCTAACTAATTTTTATAGCCTAACTAAACTACGCCTTGAAAAAACTCACGCTACTGGGCGGCTTAATGGCCGTCTGCTTATTATGTAATGCTCAATCCTATACCATCAGTGGATATATCTCCGATGCCGATAATGGAGAAAGTCTAATCGGTGCCACTATTCTCGAGAAAGGGACCACCAGAGGGACTACTACGAATACCTTCGGTTTCTATTCATTGACCTTACCTGAAGGTGAAGTGACCCTTCAAATATCATTTGTTGGGTATCAGATTCAGACAGAAACGATCCAACTCAACAAAGACATCAAACTAAACTTTGACCTGGCATCAGGAGAAACACTGGATGAAGTTGTCATAACTGCAGAAGAGCAAATAGAGCAATCGCCTCAAATGAGTACGATTGATGTCCCAATAGAGCAAATCAAAGCCCTTCCGGTACTCATGGGAGAATCAGACATCCTCAAAACACTGCAACTGCTGCCCGGAATTCAAAGTGGATCTGAAGGGACGAGTGGTGTTTATGTACGCGGTGGTGGACCTGACCAAAACCTGATTTTACTAGATGGAGTCCCTGTCTATAATGTTTCGCATCTCTTTGGATTCTTTTCTGTTTTCAATCCAGACGCCATCAATCGTGTAAATGTGGTAAAAGGGGGATTTCCTGCAAGGTATGGAGGAAGACTTTCTTCGGTAATTGATATTTCCATGAAAGAAGGAAACAATCAAAAGTTTTCGGGCGAAGGGTCCATTGGTCTGATCTCCTCCAAACTGACTCTAGAAGGGCCTATTGGCAAACAGAAAAAGACATCCTTTATTGTATCAGGAAGAAGAACCTACATTGATTTACTCACTCGCCCATTAATCAGAGCAAGTAGCAATGGTAATGACACTGGAGGTTATTATTTCTACGACCTGAATGGTAAAATCAATCATCGCTTTTCCGATAACGACCGACTGTACCTCAGTTTTTACAATGGATATGACAAAGGATTTGGGAAGTCTAAATATGACTATGACAATGGCTCCGAGCAGGTTGTTTCTAGAGAAAGCTTTGGACTTGGGTGGGGTAATACCATTGCGGCCATCAGGTGGAATCACGTGTACAACCCCAAACTCTTCAGTAATTTAACGGGCACTTTTAGTCGATATAAATTCCGCATATTCAGTGAATATAAGGATATAACAACCTTCTCCGATAACTCTGAGGAAGCCTCTGAAGAACTCATAGAATACTTCTCCGGTGTCAATGATTTTGCGTTGAAACTAGACTATGATTATTTACCGGTACCGGAACATAGCATTAAGTTTGGT
>CAXEKM010000024.1:0-4535 GCA_963996645.1 uncultured Marinoscillum sp. | reverse complement strand
GTCTAGTAAAGAGTTAAAACTGAGTGTAAAGACTCACTCCACAACAGTTCGGACCAGTATTTATTTGGTAGAGACTCTTTTACATAATTTGATTTCCAATGCCATTAAATACACGGATACTGGTGGGCAAATACATATCGACCTAACAGCCGGGGTTTTGAATCTTGCCAATACAGGTTCTTCACCATTGAATGATCAGCAGATGTTTGAGCGGTTCAGCAGTCTGACCAATCAGAAGGTGAGTAGCGGATTGGGGTTGGCAATTGTCAAAGAGATCGTGGCCAAATACGGTTGGAGTGTGGATTATTCTTTTGATGCGAGGATGCATTATTTTATCGTGAATTTTAATCAGCCTGATCTATCTTGAAGCCATGAAACCAAATCGCCATATCAAACAGGTTGTGGTACTCCTTTTATTCATGATGTGGAGTCAAGTGTCTTTTGCACAATCGGACGATTGGAAGTTGGTAAGAGAAGATGAGGGGATTAATGTGTTTTCCAGAATTGGGGAGAATTCTTCCATCAAGGAAATTCGAATTACCTGTAGTGTCAGGTCAAGCATGGAGCATATGGAGACGTTCCTTTCAGAGGTTCCAAAATATGCTGATTGGGTTTATAAATGTGATACATCGGTATTGTTGAGCCGTATTTCTAGCAAGGAAATCATCTATTACATCACACTCAATTTCCCATTTCCAATGACTGATCGGGATCTGGTTATCCATAGTGTCCACAGCATCGATAGCCTGGGAGTCTACAGATCACATTCTGCTGCCAGCACAGAATATCCTTCAGAATCAAGCGATTTTATACGGATTTCTCAATTTGAATCCACCTGGGAAATTACTCCACAAAGTGATGGTACTCTGTACATTGATTATTTCGCACACTCCGATCCCGGAGGTGATATTCCGGCCTGGTTAATCAATATGGCGATTGATCAGGGGCCGTATCATACCATGAAGCAATTTATTGAGCAGTTGGAAAAAGGTTCTGTGGAATAAAATTGCTGCAGCGTTCAGAATTCTAAATTTCTTCTAAATCGGTATGGATGTTTGAATCTTTAAATCATTAAAAGTATTGAAACATGAAAAAGATAATAGGATTCATATTGCTAGCAGGAGTCATCGGGTTGACCTCTTGTGGTTCTGGAGAGAGAAATGTTCCGCCAAATGTATTGACAGCATTTAATGCTAAATTTCCTGACGCTAAAAGTGTTGAATGGGAGATGGAAGATGAAGCCGAATGGGAAGCTGAGTTTGAATGGAAAGGAAAAGAGTATTCAGCTAATTTCTCAACGGCAGGTGACTGGATGGAGACAGAATATGAGATAGCGGAAAGTGAAGTTCCAACTACCATTCGGGATATATTGAGTGCCAATTTTGAGCAATATGAAATTGAAGAAGTAGAAATTGCTGAAACTGTCAAAGGTCAGGTTTATGAATTTGAAATAGAAGTAGGTGAAGAGGAGCTTGAAGTGGCAGTCAATCTCAAAGGTGAAGTGACTATAAAAGTAATAGAAGAACATGAGGAAAACGACGAGGATTAACGTTTGGTTGACCGTAGTTAGTTTGTTAATAAGTGGTAGCCTGGCTGCTCAAAAATCTCCTGTTAGTGTTTCAGGGATTATAAAAAGTAAATCGACCAGTGAGATGTTGCCTTTTGTAACAGTGCAGCTGATGTCATTGGATTCCACTACCATCACAGGGACTATTTCCAACGATAATGGGCGTTTTACTTTGTCAGATATCGAGCCTGGAGAATATGTGCTGCAAGCCAGTTATGTTGGGTTTAAAACCTATCAATCCGCACAGTTTATAGGATCTGTTTCGGCATATCTTGACCTGGGAGCTATTCTTCTGGAAGAGGATGTTACTCAGTTGGCTGAAGTCGTAGTGACTGGAGAAAAAGATGCTGTTTCCACAATCATGGACAAAAAGACCTACAATGTGGATCAGAACATCAGCCAAAGTGGAGGCAGTGTGTTGCAGTCCATGTCGAATCTTCCTGGAGTGACCACTCAGGATGGTCAGGTGCAGCTACGTGGCAATGAGCAGGTGATGGTTTTGATAGATGGAAAGCAGACGGCTATTTCCGGATTTGGAAAGCAAAATGGACTCGATAATCTACCTGCGTCAGCTGTGGAAAAAATCGAAATCATTAACAATCCATCAGCTAAGTATGATGCCAATGGCAATGCAGGGATCATCAACATTGTGCTGAAAAAAGACAGCCAGGAAGGTCTGAATGGTAAAGTTGGGTTGTCTACAGGTCTTGGAGCGCTGTGGGTGAGAAAGGATAATATGCCAGGTATAAGACCACAATATGTGGCAACGCCTAAAGTGAATCCTTCAGTAGCGCTGAACTACCGTAAGAAGAAAATCAATTTGTTTCTTCAAGCGGATAATTTGTACACGGAGACATTGAATAAAAATGAATTCACCACCAGGACCTATGATGATGGTACGGTGATCAATCAGCAGATGAAGCGAAATCGAAATACGAATTTCTTTAATTCGAAAGCAGGTTTTGATTGGTTTATCAATGACAAAAATTCATTTACAGTGTCAGGTTTGTATGGCAATGAATCCATCAACGACTATGGTGATCAACCATTTTACAGTGGTAATTCGGGTGAACAATTGAGGTTGTGGCAGTTTTTGGAAGACGAAGTGTTAACTGCAGTGATGGGAACGGCTGCCTATGAACATAAGTTTGATCAGCCCGGTCATAAAGTAAATATTGGATTCAATTATACCTTCGATCGGGAGAATGAAAAGTATTTCTTCACGAACACTCGACCAGATTATAGTACGAAAGAGGACTTTCATTTGATTGCGGATCAGAAGGTGGCAGACTTTACCATAGACTACACCAAGCCCATGAAGCATGGTTTGTTGGAGACTGGGTTTAAGTTTAGAAAGCGTACCATTCCTACGAATATGCAATTCCATCCATCTGCCACTAATTCAGTGTTGGACACTGGAGCAGATGGTTTGGCTACTTATAAAGAGACTATTCCAGCAATCTATGGTAACTACACTTATGAGGTGAAGCAACTGGAGGCAGAGATTGGAATGCGGGTGGAGCTGGTAGACTTGCAATATCAAGTAGATCCCAATCACAACACCTATCAAAGCGAGGGATATGATTACGTGCAGCCTTTCCCAAATGCCAGAGTCACATACAAGGTCAATGATCACAATAAGTTCTCAGCATTTTATAATCGTAGGGTTGACCGACCAGACGAAGGGGATATCCGAATTTTTCCGAAGTACGATGATTCCGAAATCATCAAGGTAGGAAATCCGGCATTGAACCCTCAGTTTACCAATAGTTTTGAATTAGGCTATCGCAACGATTGGAGTAAAGGATATCTATATAGTGCGGTTTATCATAAGATTTCTGATGGTTATATCACCAGAATAGCTACTACGGTAGATGACACCAATTTAATTTACAATGTCTCACAAAATGCTGGATTGAGTTATAATACAGGACTCGAATTGGTGTGGACTCAGGATATTTCTGAGCATGTTTCTTTTGATTTGAACTTGAATGGTTATCGAAATCAGATTGACGCTTTTACGGCTGTTAGTTTATATCCTGTGGTTCACACGTTTGTTTCTGAGAAACAGGAAATCTACTCAGGTAATGTGAAACTCAATTCCAATTTGAAATGGGGAAATGGTATAACGGCACAGCTTACAGCTATTTATCTGGCACCGGACATTATTCCGCAGGGCACAATTGATTCCAGATTTTCGCTGAATGCAGGAGTGAAAAAGTCGTTGCAAAAAGGAAAGGGGGAGCTCTACTTCAATGCGACTGATTTGCTGAATACCATGGTGATCAGAAAAAAGATCACTGGCAACAATTTCATCTACTCCAGCCGTGATTATTACGAGACTCAAACCTTGAGAGTGGGGTATAATTATAAATTTTAGAAAGTTCATTTTGTGATAATCCAATCATGCCTCCGGTGGGGTTTCTTATTCCTAAAAAGTGATAATGAGTTGGTTGTTAATATTTCTGGGGACGGTAATTTCTTTTTGGATCAGTGCCATCTGTGGTGGTGGAGCTAGTCTGGTATTAATCCCACTGTTAAATTTGAACATGGCGAGCACTCAGGTGCCTGCTGCACTTACCGTAGGTACTTTTGCTAGTTCTTCTTCTCGGTTGATGGTTTTCTGGAAAAATATTTCCTGGAATATTGTTAAGTACTATGTGCCTGCGGCTATCCCAACTGTCTGGATCGGTGCCTGGGCTTTGAAATATTTTAATCCTATTTACCTTCAGTTATTTGTCGGAATCTTTCTGTTGGTAAACGTTCGCCATTTACTTATGCCCAAGATTAAAATAAGAAAGGACGAATCACCATCTTCTAACAAAGTGTTGATGATTATTGGAGCGCTGGCAGGTTTTATTTCTGGGCTGACGGGAGCAGTAGGGTTATTATTTAATCGCTTTTATCTTAAGTATGGCCTCACCAAAGAGCAAATTGTTGCCACCAGAGCTGCCAATGACATCATTAT
>CAXEKM010000023.1:0-4082 GCA_963996645.1 uncultured Marinoscillum sp. | reverse complement strand
TGATTGGTTTGGCAATATTGAGTGAACTGTAAGGTTCTTTTAATTTGATGAGTACCTGACTATTGTTGAATTGTTCATCTTTCAGTGGTTTTCGAAGTTTTACCAAAAACCAATCTGGGTCTACATGATCCATGAAAAAGGTCGCTGGTTTGTTTCTAAGTACTACCCGATTGACGATCACTCCATCCACTCCATCAGGGAAGTAAATTACTAGACCATCGTCTATGTAATAAGACCGAAGAAATATCTTTTGACCAATAAAGTTTTGTGAGACTACATCGTCTGTCAGGGGATTGATAGAAAAGTCAACCTTTTTCCAATGCCCTTTGATTAAGTCAATAGTTGTCAGTTTCGAACCCAAAAACATGATTAGGAAGCTTCCGGAAAATGCTGCAGATATCAATCTTAAATTGGCCATATCTGCATTTTCCAGGGTACCTACAATTACATATTCAAACATCAAAATTGCTGTGAGGCTGAAGGCCAAGAAAAACTGGATATTCTTCGTTTTGAAGTTTTTGGTATACTTAGAGTTTTCACTATTATTCAATGAATTGTTAATTAGTGTATTCCATACTCTTGCGATAAGGAAGAAGAAAGCAAAGAAGAAAAACAATAGTTGAGCAAAGATGAAATAATCGTATAATCCATGTGCTAGGGCGCTGTAAAACCAATATAGTGTGAAGTAGTAAAGTATATGGTGTTTTTTTCTATAGGCGGCTAACATTAGTCCATATGCAAAAATGGAGCTATCAATCATGTGACCAACTGCAGCCGTTAATGCCCGACCATGTATAATATGTCCAAATTGCTCGCCATTGAAATAAAGTAAATTCTCTACAAAAGCAAAGCCCAGTGCAGAAATGCTAGCAAAAAGCAAGTATTCAAAGGGTTGAAGCTTTTTTCGGCTTACTAGTAAAATCACTAATAAAGGCAGGATTTTCACCAATTCTTCAACTGCTCCAATTCCAAATATTGAATAGAATAAAAGATTGAAACCACGATCATTGCCTTCCCAAAAATCAAATGTGAAGTGAAAAACGTCAGAAATGAGAAATGTTAGGAAGCTCGAGATCATTCCTAGAACCAAAATAGTCAAAACATATGGCCACTTAATGGAACTGAAAAATGACAATTTGATTAAATAAATGAACCAAACAATCAAAATAAGAATTGCTGCTATGAAGCCAATGAGGTTGATGTCTTTGATATACCAATCCCACACTACATGGTAGTATTTTAGAATTTCAAAATGGTCATAATAGATTTTTCGAGCAATTTGTGAATGAATGTAAGCTCCTGCATCTCGGATTTTTCGTATTCTGTCCAAAAATGAGATGTCATAATCAGAAAGTAGAATGGATTCCAATTCATTAAATGCATCTTCTCGATATCCAATAGGATTTGTAGCTTCTAGAATTAAATACTCCTGATATAGACTATCATTTTTTAGTTGAAGATGTGAATTGGCCAGTAATAAATTTCTAAATGGGAGTTGTATTTCAGTTGAGTCCAACCATAAAATTGCGGAATCAATTTGGCCTAGTTTTAATTGAAGAAACCCAGTTCCCAAGTAACCGAACTGTTTTAATGTATCAATTTTTGTGAGTTTGAAATAATAATTTTTGATCTCCTCATCCAATGCGATTGAATGGGTTGTGGATGTGTAGGATTCAATATATTTTTTATGAAATGAGATACTGTTAGCAGAGTCTTTTCTATATTTCTTGGCTTCACTTAAGTCATATTTTTCAGGAATGGTTTTAGGTTCCTCTGTGGGATTATCAAATAATAAGTTAATAAATAGAATTGGTATGAAGACTAAAGGAACTATCCATATAGTCGATCGATATAGATTTTCCGATAGGAAAAGTTTCTGATCCTTACTTTCTTTCAGTCTATTGTTGAAATAGATCGAATAAGGTATTATTACTATTAGTGAGAAGACTATTATAGCGACAATCATCTAGGCTTAGTTAATCATTAAAGCTCAATGATAACATATGTTAGGCTTATCAAGACTTTAACTTCAACAGAAATGAACTGTTAATCAATAGAAAAATTGATTTTATGCAATCTAAGACCTGATGCAGGAGCTACCCAAGGTAAAGATTCTTCTATATCAGGAAGCAACGATGCTTGTACCTGTTCCAGGGTCCATTCACCTCTGCCAACAGCCACAATAGTGCCGGCCATTAAGCGAACCTGGTATCTCATAAACCCATTTCCTGAAACTTTGAATACACAATGAGGTAAGTTATCGAGACGTGAATTATTGTCAGTAAGTACTTCAAAAGAGGAAGAAAGTATTTCACGTTCAAACTGGATGTCTCCGCTAGGCTTGTTCACATATCTTCTAAAGTTGTGAGTGCCTGTAAACAGCTTTGCAGCGTCTAGCATCCAACCTGGGTTGAGCTCTTCGGGGAAAACAGCCATTTCAGAAGCTAAAAACGGACTTGGCTTGCCTCCATAGGTAAAATGGTAGTGATACTCTTTGATCTTGGCATCTTGTATGATGTTGAAATCAGAACTAACCGGCTCAATAGAATGTGCTCTAATGTCTGGAGGAAGGTTGATAATGAAGCCCCTCAAAAACATTTCAGGATCGATTGGTTCAGTTAGAAATAGCTCGAATGCAAAGTCTTCTGCTGATACTTTAGCATCTGTTCTACTGCAACCAAGTGTTTTGAACTCTTGTTCACCCAAGACATACCGGATGGTGTTGTCTATCATGCCATGCAGAGTTTTCACTCCGGGTTGTTTTTGCCAACCAGAGTATCGAAACCCTAAAAAATCAATTCTTACCAGATAATGGATGGTCCATTTAGACATTTTGCAATACTAGTTTGCATAATGTTCTTGGACAAAATTGCTCAGCCATGTTTGTACTTGTTGGCGCTGATCTTTTTTGGCTTTGATGAATCCGTGATCCACTTTGTCTAGTTCATGATATTCATTGGGAATACCCATTGTGTCTAATTTATTCCTCAAGTGTAGAGATTGTTCTACAGGAACTACACGGTCGGCATTCCCATGTATAATGAGCGTAGGGGGAGCCTGTTTTGATAAATAATTAACTGGTGAATAGCGCTGCATAAAGTCATTGGCTCGCACACTATCTTCAGCAGGGTTAAACCCAAAAAGCTTTCTGGATAGGTCTAGTCGCTGCTGCACAGATGCTGGAAGTTTGTTCAAATATGCTCCGATGGTATCTAGAGTAGGTCCATGATATAACATGTCCATATCTGCTGGCCCATATACATCAATAAGGTAATTGAATTTAATGGAATGAGCGGAGGCTTCGAATGCTTCTGGAGGAGCAAAGGCAGCCATCATGGCAATGTGAGCTCCAGCAGATTCACCAAAGATCCCAACATTACTCAAGTCGAGTTGATATTCTTCGCCATGTTTTTCAAGCCAGGATATCGCGTCATAAGCATCTTTGATACATTCTGGAAAGGGAGAGTTTCCATCTTTGGCAAGTGTGTAGGATGGGCTAATAACGCAATAACCAGCTTCTCGGAGCGTATTAATGGCACCGTTGAAGCGATTCATGTTAAGAGCCTCTTTTCGGCCAACTACCCAGGCTCCTCCATGAAAATAGATTAGTACTGGAGCTTTATCATATACTGGATTGATAGGTTTGTAAATATCTAGTGTCTGATTGGGCTTGTAAGGTATCCTGTAATGCACTTTTCCTTGAAGAATAGGTGCTTTATTGGATACGAAAAAGTAAACGATCCCTGAAAGTATAAGTAGGAGGAAGACCCCATTGACGATAAAAAATATCAACATGCGTCTCTTGGTTATTGTCATTTACAACAATACCTCCAAAAGCATAAATTTGTTGCTTTCTAACTAAAAAATGTCAGTATGTCTGAACTTGATTTTTTAGATTAGAAAACTTCAAATGAAGTTGGTCAATCAAATATTCCAAGTTCTCTACTTCATCATACTTACGCTCTCTGCGTTTTTCCAGCATTTCACCTTGTAATCGGTGCAATTCAGATTCAATATGACTGAGACTTTGGCCTGAAGTATAGTAGTTCATTTTCATGGCGGTTTAAATTTTTACTTTTCTT
>CAXEKM010000022.1:0-3529 GCA_963996645.1 uncultured Marinoscillum sp. | reverse complement strand
CGTTCAAGTTTTGTCCCATAATTCTTCCCGTAACTTCACCGATTCCTTGAGTGAATACCAGAGACATGGTATAATCGTAAATACCATTGAAGTAATAGGATCCATTAGTCCATTCACCACAGAAGAAAGGTAATGTACCTTTTTCAGGATCTACTAAATGGTTAATTATATGACTTTCCATGTCACTTCCAGCTCCGAAATCATACCTAGAAATGTTAGAACTACCATCTGTTCCGATAGTAGATAATGTCATTTGAGAACTAGACAAGTCACAACCCAATAATAGGAGATTGTTGGCTGAAGTAGCGCTTGCGGCAAGCGGATAGTCTAAACCTGCAATATCTGTAGCCTCATATCCATCATCTGTAACGCTGAAAAGTACTGGATTCAGAGTTGTCGGGTCCATGGCAAAAAAATAGCCAACTGAATCTATCATGACCATATCACCAACAGGAGCTACATAGTCAGCCGATAAATCGTCTTCGGAGAGAAAATTCCCTTCTTCATCAACTCTGATCAGCTTGACTCCCAAATAATCTGAATCATCAAGTGTCTGGCCAGTTAGGATTATATAACCAGTACTTGTTTGCATGAAGTCAATAGGGTAGTACCCTTCACTTCCTCGATAGGAGTCATAGATTTTTGTGAAGGCAGTGGTTGGATCAAACTCTTCCTGCTGGCAGGCTGAGGCCAGAATGAAAAGTATGAATATATAAGCGAGTTTTTTCATGATTTAGTAAGGCTGGAAAGTTTTGTCGATGTATCGTAGTGGAAAAATAAAACTTACAGCTGCGTTGATGTTATTGATTTTAAGCTTGTCGTTGACATCTCCAATACTGACCAATTCATTTTCTGAATAGGGACTGTCATTGGAAGAAAAAGAAGTCAAGCCATAGAGGTAGGTAATCTCAACTACCGTTCTGATGTTGGCATAATCCAAACTGGTACCGATACCCCCTAGTACGCCAGCGAAGTTTCTCATTCTATCGGTATTGCCAATATTGAAGTTACCTCCAGAATAGGTCTGCGGTACTGAACCCAAGTAGTCAGTATATTCAATTTCCACTTTTTTCTGGGTGTTAACAATCATTGAATATTGCCCGCCAATTAAGACGAAAGGACGGATTTTGCCGCGTTGGATTAGATCATACTTGAAAATAAGTGGAACTTCTACTACTTGTAAAACCTGCTCTACATCAATTTGAGCATCCAGCTGATCGGCTTCACCAGAACCCACCCAATCCATGTAGTTCGTGTAGTTGTATCGTATGATCTTGAAGGTAGGCTGCAGGCCAATTGTAAATCCTTTATGGTAAAAAGAAATATCCAGTCCGGCTTGTCCTCCAGGAAGATTGAAGATGCCATATTCCTTTTCCAGATTGTCTGGACTATAGTTAATTGGACTGAAGGCATAATAATCTTCCAGCACATCTGGCTGGGTAAAGTTGACGCCAAAGCGCAAACCAAGCCACCATTGTGTACTTAAAAAGTTCTTGACAGGTGATGGCGGTGGTTGACGCCGTTGAGCTACTGATAAATGAGTTAAGAGAAGCAAGGTGGCAATTGCCAATACTCTACTTCCTAATGATAAGGCGTTTGGTATCATCCAGTTTTTCTGATTTCGCTTTAACAAAATAAATTCCAGGAGGTGTTTGGTCTAGTTGGAAGGTAAACAAGTGTTTGCCAGGTTTAACCGAGCGCGTGATTTGTTGAACAACTCGGCCATTCAGGTCAATCAATTCTACTCGTACGTTTTGATAGTCATTCACCAAAATTTGAGCCTGAGCATATTTGCTCGCCGGATTCGGGTAAACGGACTGAATGTTAAACTTGGACTTTAAAAATTCATCAGTTCCGGTGATAGTTGACTTAATCAAATCCAGAGGCTCGTAATTGCCTCCATTTGGGTTAGGTCCACTGATAAAATCTCTGAAGAATATGTCGTTAGTAATAACTGATTGGTCAACTCCCAGCCAGTCCTTCAAAATTCCAGCATAGAGCTGACGGTAGTCAAATTGCATCTGGACATTTCCTTGACTCATGTCAGGGTTTGATCCATAAATTCCAGGGTTTACTCCAGCGCCAAACATCATCACAGGTCCACCTGTGCCATGGTCAGTGCCATAACTACCATTGGAGCCAATTCTACGACCAAATTCAGACATGGAAACGGTCAGTACACGTGTGTGTAAGCCTCGATTGATCAAGTCTGTGTTGAAGGCTTTCATCGCTTCACTGATGTGATACAGTAAAGCAGCGTGATTTCCCATAGTTGGGTCATATGCTTCTGTTTGGCTTGCGTGAGTATCAAACCCACCAATCTTCACTAAAAATACTTTGGTCTTAATGCCTCCGTCTAACAATCTAGCTACTAACTGTAGCTGCTGACTCAGAGGATTTCCAGAGTTCTGAGACTGGAATGGATATTTTTCAGGATAGCTGGCTTTGTTGTCGGCACCCTTCTCATAAATTTCTACAAGTCTTTTGATATAGGTCTCAGACTTGTCTTCCAGATCTAATATCCAGTCCATTTCTTTTCCGTATGGACTACCATTCAGGAATTCAGGAGGTAATCCTCTAGGATCAATTCCATCATCGGTATATCCATAAAGCTGGTCTATCAATCCAGCGATTCCATTTGGACTGCTACCCAGTGATATAGAGGTAGGAATATTGCCTGTCTGATGGAAGAGGAGGGAAACATCTTGCCCCATTTCCAATGCCAAAGGATCTGGCATGTCTTCCGTAGGGAAGTTCTGTGGATATTGGAAAGGCGCATATTCCTGATTCAAATATCTCCCGATCCATCCTGATGAATAATAATCGTCATAATCACCACCCATGAACCAGATATCTCGTCCACGGAAATGCGATCCATTGTTTCGTTCATATGGAACTCCCTGAAAAACGGCAGCTTTCCCGCCATCATACAAATCTTTGAAAGCTTGCATGTCCGGATGAAGTCCTACCTGATCAGCATCAGTCACAGTGCTGTCCAAAGGAATCAAAGTCCTGTTGCCAGATTTATACGGAATGGCAATATTTGCTCGACGGCTGTAGTATTCGTCGTAATTTCCTAGAGGAATAAAGGTGTTCAAGCCATCATTTCCACCGTGCATTTGCAAGATGATCAATACATTGTCATTAGTGCTTTGTGCAGCCAGACGTTGTAGAGGTTTGTCAGAGGCAAGAACCTGAATTGGCACTCCTTGAAACGCAATGGGCACACCCGCTGCGAATCCTATTTTTTGGATGAATTTCCTTCGCTTCATATCACATCAATTGATATTCGGGTGATTGCAACATTGCATTAATTAAACTCAAGACCTGATTGGCCATGGTTTCGGTATCGTTATTATTATCCCAGCGCTCTGTCCAGGCTGCTTCAGGATCCATGTCTATTTGAGGGCTATACAGGAATACGCTCAAGAAGTAATTGAGTCGATCTGTAGTCAGTTCACTCGTGGCACCATCCGTGAATGATAGGTTTTCACTTACTGGCAAAAAGTACTCTGCTAAAGAAATGATG
>CAXEKM010000021.1:0-2066 GCA_963996645.1 uncultured Marinoscillum sp. | reverse complement strand
GGAGCTCAAAGTCAGGTGCAAAGAATTGACGAAGCATCTAGTTTGTTGGAAGGAATACTCAGATTCTCAACTGAGGTAGGTGATCAGGCAGAATCTATCAATGCAGCAGCGGAACGTGGTGTAGATCAAAGTACTATAGGTAAGGACTTGATTGGTAAAGTGGATGATACCATGAAGCGCATCATGTCCATCAGTGGTGATACCAACAAAGCCATTAATATACTGTCTTCTCGTTCTGAAGAAATATCTCGCGTGTTGAACATTATCAAAGAAATAGCCGGACAAACGAACTTGTTGGCTCTGAATGCCGCAATAGAAGCCGCGAAAGCTGGAGAATCTGGAAGAGGTTTCTCAGTAGTGGCAGAGCAGATTAGAAAGCTTGCTGAGGACTCTGGTAGCTCAACTAAGGAAATCGAAGAAATGATCGGGGAAGTTCAATATGCTATCTCAACCACTGCCGCATTAATTGGCGAGATGAGTACCAATGTTGAGGGAGGAGTGGAAGCCTCTAAGCATGCATCGGTTTCCTTTGAAGAAGTGGCTGCAAGTTATTCGCAGACATTAAGGTTGTCAGAACGTATTGTTGGTGCAACAAAACAACAAACAGCAGACGTAGGTAAAGTGGTAGAACTCATGGAAAGCGTGGTTGTCATATCCGAACAGACAGCCTCAGGTACTGAAGAAATCGCTAGTTCTTCTTCTGAGTTGAGTTCTGGAATGTCAGAGTACACCAACAAGACCAGAGAAGTTTCTGATATTGTTGAAAACCTAAAAGAAAAGGTAAATCAGTTTACTCTTAAGGAAGATTAAAAAGATCCCTTGTATTTAATGGCTTGCTCGATATGTGCTTTGTGGTGATTACAATGCCATGCATAGTTGGCAATAGTTTCTCCTAAGGTAAATATTTGCCCATGTTCTGGGTGAACAAAGGTTCTTTCCAGTTGATCAGGAGTTAGTGATTTTAATAGCTTAACCCATCGGTAATGAAGCCCTTTCAATAAACTCAAAGAATAGGAGATATCATCATCCAGACTGTCTTCTAATTTTGCCCAAAGATCCTCGTGATAGGGGCGAATGGTTGGTTGTTCTTCTGTAAGTGCTAACTTAAATCGGATCAAGCTATTCATATGGCTATCTCCACAGTGATGAATCACTTGCTTGATCGACCACCCATCTGGCCTATAGGTCCAGTTTAATGCTTCAGCATTAAGCTCTGAGCACAAGCCTTCTAGGTCATTAGGAAATGATTCAATTACACGAATCCATTCCAAAATATCGTTTTCGTTGAATTCTGATGGTTTATGGAATGGTCCAATAGGGAATTTCAAATGCTCAAGATTCATTTTGTTGCTCATAATGTAAGTAGCTAATACTGTTCAATTTGATAATAATATGGCTATTAACTGGTTAATTGTCTAATTAAATTTTAGTTTAGGTAATTATCTATAAAACCACATTCATGAAAAACTTAGCCATTTTGATTTTTTCCATTTCGTTAGTCTTTGCTTGTTCACCACAGGTGAAGGAAGATAATGATGTTTCAATCACAGGAACTATTACCAATCCAAAAGGCGAGACAGTAACCTTTACACATGGTGAGCTTCAGGTCATAGACACGCTCAATGAATTCGGTGCATTTGCTGCTAAAATTGATTTGAATAAGGCTGGAAGAATTCGATTCAAGCATGGAGATGAAATAGGGTATCTATATGCTCATCCTGGTGATCAGATTTCTTTTACACTTGATACTGACTTATTTGATGAAACGTTGGTCTTTGAGGGAGATGCTGCAGATGTTAATAATTACTTGGCTGCCATGACATTGCTGAATGATAGCTTGATATCCTATCAAGATATGATGATGCTGGAAGAAGAAGATTTTATTAAAACCCAGGATTCTATTAATGATTTGAAAATCAGCTATTTGAAAGATGTTTTGGATAAAGAATTCGTAGCAGAAACAAAAGAGGATTTATACTGGGACACCTATAAAGAGCGGTTGGATTACGAAGGTTCACATGAATATTATCTTCAGATTCCATTGGAGGATTTCAATGTCAGTGATG
>CAXEKM010000020.1:0-4035 GCA_963996645.1 uncultured Marinoscillum sp. | reverse complement strand
CTTCTCAAAGCACCTTCGTATAGTTCTTGTTCCAATTCTGTTTGTGGAGACACTTCTGGTACATCAATTGGTCTTCCGATTTGATCTACCGCTACGAATGTGAAGAATGCTCTGTTAGATTCAATCTTTTTACCCGACGGTACATCTTCAGCGGTTACTTCAATGTAAACCTCCATAGAAGAATTGAATGATCTAGTCACAAATGCAGTTAGTGTTACCACATTTCCTAATTGGATCGGTTTTGAAAAAGAAATATTATCAACAGAGGCAGTAACCACAATTCTATTAGAGTGTCTTTGAGCAGCGATGGCGGATACAATATCCATCCAGTGCATTAAGCGACCTCCCATAAGGTTATTCAATGTGTTGGTGTCATTTGGTAACACCATCTCTGTCATAGTCACAAAAGACTCTCTACATGTCTTGCTTTTCTTTGGCATGTTATTTCCATCCTTTTTCACCTCGCAAAGGTACGAAGCTGAAATTGTTAAATGCTTTTTTGGAAATTTTGTTTTCGGCTACCTTGGTTAGTCGATACATGACTTGGGTCTTGTTGTTGCCAACGGGGATGATAAGCTTTCCGCCTACTTTTAGTTGTTTGACCAAATCTTGTGGAAGCGAAGGGGCTCCAGCTGTTACAATGATTCCGTCGTAGGGAGCGTGCTCAGGTAATCCTTTGGAGCCATCTCCGTGAAAAAATCGAGGTTTGTAGCCTAATTGAGGAAGGAAAATTTTTGTCTTTTCATAGAGTACTTTGTTATACTCAATGGTGTAAACATCTGCTCCAAGCTCTAACAGGATAGCCGCTTGATATCCGGAACCAGTTCCAATCTCTAGAATCTTATCGCCTGGTTTGATTTCCAATTGTTCAGTTTGAAAGGCTACCGTATAAGGTTGTGAAATGGTCTGGCCTTGTCCGATTGGGAAGGCTTTATCTTCATAAGCATGTGTCACAAAAATATCGTCAAAGAAGAAGTGTCTGGGAAGGTTCATCATGGCCTCTAACACACGTTGATCTTTAATTCCTTTTGCTGCTACTTCTTTTATTAGCAGCTTTCTCATGCCTTTATGCTTGTAGGTGTCTTTCAATTATTTTTGATTAGCTATTATTGCACTTTCAGGTATAAATCACGCCACCGAACACTTAAAATACATGTTTACTGGTATCGTTGAATCACTCGGCAATCTTAAGCAAACAAAAAGAGAAGGTACGAATCTCCATCTTGAAATTTCGTCTGACATCAGTCGAGAATTGAAGATTGACCAAAGTGTGAGTCACAATGGTGTCTGTCTAACGGTGACCGAAGTGAACGAAAACTCTCATTGGGTGACTGCAGTAGATGAGACATTGCAGAAGTCAAATTTGGGAGGTTTGAAGGATGGAGATTTGATCAATCTGGAAAGATGTATGCAAATGAATGGTAGACTGGATGGTCATATCGTTCAAGGGCATGTAGATACTACAGCAGAAGTACTAGAAGTGAAGGATGAAGATGGGTCGTGGGTCTTTACTTTTGAATTAAGGGAAGCTGGATTAATGGTTGAAAAGGGGAGTGTATGTGTCAATGGAGCAAGCCTAACGTGCTTCAATGTTGGTGAAAAAACTTTCAGCGTGGCAATAATTCCTTACACTTTTGACCATACAAATTTTAAAAATCTAGAAAAATGTAGTATTGTTAATGTAGAATTCGATATTGTAGGTAAATACATACAAAAATTAACCAGTCAAAATACAGGTAATCCACTATGATCCTTAACTGTATGATTGTTGACGATGATGAAATGTCACGTCTTCTCGTAAGTAAATTTGTTGAACAAACAGATTTCTTGAATTTAACTCATGTATTGGACAACACGATTGAGGCGTCTAATATTCTGATTGATGAAAAGAATAATGATATTGATTTAGTATTTCTGGATGTAGAAATGCCAGAAATGACGGGTCTTGACCTGGCTAAACAGTTGAAGAATACGTATCCAATCATCTTCATTACTTCCAAAAAGGAGTATGCTATTGAAGCATTTGAAGATAACGTGTTGGATTATCTTGTAAAGCCATTTGAGTATACAAGATTCCTTAAATCAGCCATTAAGGCAAAAGAACAACGTGAAAAAGAACTGAAATATGCGGAAAAGGAAGATCACCTTTTTGTAAAGTCAGGTTCGAAATTTGTTCGTATTCCTTATGAAGAATTGTACTTCGTGGAAGCTTTAGCTGATTATGTGATTTTCAATACTGTCAAAGGAAAGTACATCGTTCATTATACCATGAAAGGTATTGAGAAGAGGCTTCCAGTGAGTATTTTCAGCCGTGTTCACAGGTCTTATATTGTGAATCGTAATAGAATTAATCATATTGAGGATTTCAATATTGCGATCAGCGATAAAGTCATTCCGATAGGAGCTTCTTACAAAGAGGCGTTCTTAGAGAAAGTCAATATGCTTTGATTTAGTGGCTAAGTACTGATGCGCCTTCATGGCGAGAAAACTGTATGCTAGCCCTATGAAAGCTCCAACAAGAATATCACCTGGGTAATGAACGCCCAGGTACACTCTACTGTAAGCAATGATTGCTGCCCAAATCAGTAGGGGAATCCCAATCCACTTTTTGTCCTGAAAAAAGAAGTAACCGGCCACTGCAAAAGCATTCGCAGAATGGCCCGAGGCAAATCCGTACAATCCTCTGCATTTATCAATAATGACCACCATTCCTGTTAATTGAGGATCCTTGCAAGGTCGGTATCGCTCAAAAAATGGCTTCATAAGGTGTGAGGTGGTTTGATCTGAAAATAAGATGATCAATCCAACTACGATCAGTGGTTGATAAACTTTGATTCCATAGCGCTGATATAATCGGAAAGCAAGAAGGAGATAAAGGGGAATCCAAACATGCGTTTCAGACATAAAGATCATGAAGCTATCCAGATGCGGACTTCCAAGTCCGTTGAGTTCTAAGAATAGCCTAAGATCTATGTCTTTGAGCCAATCAAGCATTGGCTAACCAGTCAATGTCTTTCTTGAGCCATTTTAATGATTCACCTTCTGGTGTACTCTCATCGGGTTTGTAGTCATACAACCAATCCGCTTGAGGAGGCATACTCATTAGGATGGATTCAGTTCGCCCATTGGTGTCAAGTCCAAACTTGGTGCCTCTGTCCCAAACGAGGTTGAATTCGACATATCGGCCTCTTCTCACGCGCTGCCAGTGCTGATTCTCTTCTGTATATGGTTTATTCCTATGTAGATCTGCGTAATGCTTGTAAATCGGTACAAAAGCTTCTCCTACACCTTGATGAAATGCCCACAGATCATCAAATGACTTTTGCTCTTTCGATTCGTTAAGGTGATCATAGAATATTCCGCCTACTCCTCTCGTTTCATCTCTATGCTTAATGAAGAAGTAGTCATCGGCCCACTTTTTGAACTTAGTATAATAAGTAGGGTCAGTTTGATCACAAACCTCTTTTAACTTGGTATGTATAAACTTACCAGAATCAGCCGTGACGTAATGTGGGGTAAGGTCTATACCTCCACCGAACCAATAAGTGCTTTCGTTACCTGCTTTGGCTTCAGTTTCAAAGTATCGTACATTCATATGGATGATTGGCACCCAGGGATTTTTAGAGTGAAGTACTATTGAAACTCCAGTAGCGTAGAATGTTGAGGGGCCGAAACCTAAAGCATTTTGTATCTTTTCCGGTAAGTCTCCATGAACGGCCGAAAAATTAACTCCTCCTTTTTCAATTAAATCACCATTGGTGATGACACGAGATCTTCCTCCGCCACCATCATTTTCTCGTGTCCAGAGGTCTTCATGGAACGTTGATTGACCATCTAACTCTTCGAGACTTGAGCAAATAGAGTCTTGTAAAACTTTGAATCGTTCAGTAATTGTTTCTTTACTTCTCATAAGTTAGAATGGGTAACCAATGCCTATATTGAGGGTTGGCTTTAATAGGGTTTTAAATGTAAAATCATCCAAAAGGAAGCGATCTCCTTTTGGTAAGCCTGGATCAAAGACTTTGTGAGCCAAAT
>CAXEKM010000019.1:0-8095 GCA_963996645.1 uncultured Marinoscillum sp. | reverse complement strand
CCAAGGAGTTGATTGTAAATAAAGGTCTCAGAGTACTTTAGAAAGTTGTCGTTGAAAATCAGTACTTTGTTCTTCATATTTCGAGTGTTTTCCATGAGGATGGGCGCAAATATACTGAGGTGATTCGGCCTGATGGCGAAAAGCGAGTACTTTTGCGCTTATAAAGCTATTCTCCCAAGCTGGAGTAAACACTATAGAATATGTCGGATAAGCAAATTTTCGTATTAGGGTTAGGGACTTATATGCGCCCGAAAATGGTAGAACAAACATTAGTGTCGTTTACTAAAATCCTTCTTCCTGAAAATTCGAAGGTAATTATGGTGTTTGTTGATAATGATGAGAATCAGAGTGCTAAACCAACCTTCGAGAAGTTGGAGTTGTCCTTCCCATTTCAAGTGAAATATGTGGTGGAGCCAGAGCGAGGGATCGTCCATATGCGTAACAGAGTATTAACTGAGGCGTTGGAGTTAGGTGCAGATTACATTTCCTATGTTGATGATGATGAGGAAGTTTCCCCTGAGTGGTTGGTAAGAATGTGGGAAACTCTGGTTAAGTATGATGCAGATGCAGTGGCTGGAGCAGTAGAACGAATACTTCCAGAAGACACTCCTGAGTGGTTAGTGAAAGGTGGTTTTTATAACTGGGAACGTCACAAGACTGGAGCTAAGAAAATAGATGCCAGTACAGCTAATATTTTATTTAAAGCGAGTTTGGCTAAAGATTTGGGGTTGAGATTTCACCCAGCATTGAATCTTGTGGGATCATCAGATAAATTCTTTTTCCGACAAGCTACGAGAAAGGGAGCAACAATTGTTTGGTTGGACGATATACTTGTGAAGGAGTATTTTCCAGCTTCTAGAGTGAATAAGGAGTGGATGGTGCAGCGAGCATTCCGAAGAACATTTTCCAGGTTTGCACGTCGTAAACTGGAAATGGGTTACCCTTTGGCTGCTGTTATATACTTTATCAATGGTATTCTGCTCTTACTCTCTGGGATCATATGTTATGCATTTACATGGCCTTTTGGGCCGATTCCAAGACTACACAGTCAGCGCCTTTTTGTTAAAGGTCTCGGTACTTTTTATGGGATTTTTGGAGGGACTTATGAAGAGTATAAAAAGACTCACGGTTACTGATATTGCTTGTAAAGAGGAGATAGGCCTTTGTGTCCGGATTGCGGGTAGATTCTCTTGTAGCTTTTATTGATAATATTATTAGATATAGCTTGTGGTGTGAGGTGTTTGTTGTAGTATTCCTTCACGCCTTTTCTCAATTTCACCACCTGTAGCTGATTCATCATTAAAACCTGAGGTATCTTATCTAGCATATCTTTACGTCCACTATAGATGATAGCATTAATGCCGTCCTCTAGTGGATGATTAAATAAGCGTGCGTAGTTCTGTTCTATAAAGGGTATTGTTCCGACTGACATTGCCTCGATCAGGTTATGGCAAAGCGGGGTTTTATCGCCTGATAGAGCAAAAAAGAATTCGAACTTAGACAGGTGTGTTCGAATTTCTGTAATTCCAATGCATACGTCTGTTGTTGGGGTAAGAATAACCTTTCCATGGCTGTCTGGTCCAAAGAAGCATTCATTAGATTTTACTTTTTTGAAAAATGGTTTGTTAACCAATAAGTTATAGACTTCAAGTCTGGTTTCTACTTTAAATATCTTTTTCAGTAGTGTGTTGTCATATTTAGATGGATCAAAATTTCCTAGGAAAATTAAGGATTTAATTCTTGTGGTTTCTTCTATTGGTTCATCCCATTTACCCAAATGATAGATTAGAGGATGCATTGTCATTGGTAAGCGATAGGATTCTGTGGAGCATTCTCCAAGAAGAAATGATTGAAAATATTCTCGTTTGAGAATGGTATCATCTAAAAGTACCAATTCGCTATGGTTAGTAGGTATGCCTATATGGGCGCCTTCTTTTATTAAAAGATCAGTATATGAACTTCCTAATAGTTCAGCAAGAAGAGTGACTTTAGGTCGAATACAAATTTGATAACCTGACAATTCCAGGCACTTGATTAGGCAATATAAGTACCTGGAGTAGCAGTTTGATGTATTTAGATAAACTACTTTTTGTCCATTTAAATCTACTTTTTTACCCCAATTGGTAAAATAGAGGTAAAGGGCTGTGTATGTGACTTTTAGTATCTTCAATATACTTAGTCATTAATTTAAAAAGGAGAACTGAGCAGCATACTCTTCCATGCCACGATGTTTGTCACCAGGAAAATGAAAGATGTATGGCTGAGAGCCTGTTGCATTGTTTGTAAGTACATCATTTTCTACAGTAAACCGATCTGGCTGTGCAAACTTTCCATAGTTTGTGAAAATCTCGTGATTGTAATCAAGAGAAATATGTCCAGGTTTATTGATTAAATAACGATGAAGGCTCACCTGATCACTGCGCATCTTGGCTGTAAATCCGGCTTTCTCAAAAAGCTCCAAAATGCTGTAGGCATACCCCATGTATCCACCGCCATTAAGGAATCGATATTTCTTAAAACGTGATTGACTCTTAGGGTATTTATATCGATAATATGGGTTTTCAAACAGGTGTGGGACTCCTTGGATGCGATAGTAATAATTGTCCTCACAGGAGAATATAAGAGGTTTGTCAAATTTTTTAAAATCCTCTTCCATAGTGCTAGGGTCGCGTACCAGGAAGCTGTCGTATGCGTCTGTAAGCAAAACTATTTCATTTGGATTCATACTTTCCAGGAACTCAGTGATATACTGAACTCTGGTTCCATTTCCATAATATGGTCTGTTATAACCCAACACATTCATCTCAACACCAAAATGCTCACATGATTTGATCAATCTTGTCAAGCCTGGGTGATCGTTGGTGGCTACTGTAGCGAACTTCATTCGTCTCTCTTAGTTGTTTTCGTATACTTTCATGTAATCTTGGATCTGTGCTGCGTTGAGCATTTGTCCGTCCTGAAGCATGACTATTCTATCAGCCCCATCAAAATATTTCTCATCGTGTGTGATGATTATTAATGTTTTGCCGCGGGACTTCAGTTCTGGTAGTAAGGTTCTATAAAAAACTTCCTTATAGTACGGGTCTTGACTTGCAGCCCACTCATCAAAAATATAAAAAGGTTTGTCATCTAAATAAGCCATCAACAATGCCAGACGAGTTCTTTGACCAGTTGAGAGCGATACGGTAGATAATCGATTATCCTTAATGCTAACTTTCTTATCCAACTCGAGTAGTTTGATGTAGCGCTCTGCATCGGCAATCTTTTCGTGGTTCAGGTGATTAAGTTGGTCAAATAAAAAGAAATCTGTGAATATGGCACTGAAGCTTTCGCGGAATTCATCAAGGCTCTCTTTGGTTACTTCATGACCTGACATACTTACGCTTCCGCTTTCGGGTAGGTAAAGACCACAAAGGATTTTTGCTAAGGTACTCTTGCCACTACCATTGCCACCCAATAGATATATTAGTTCGCCTTTCTTAATTTCTAAATTGATCGGTCCAAGTTGGAAAAACTTATCTTCTCCTTCGTGAAAATAAGTGTAACTCACATCTTTGAGTGTAAGATAGTTTTCACCTATTTGGGAGTTGTTGAATTCAGGATTGGAGGCATTTCGATTCACAGATGCTTCATCCAGTATTAAACCTGTTTTTTCTATTTGCTCCATAGCAACATCTATTTTTCCAAGTGAAGGTAAGAAACTACTCATATTGGAAAGTGGTGAAAGTGTGAATAATGCAATCAATAAAAACTGAGAGAGTTCTTCAAAACTTACAAAATCATATTTGCTAATAGCAACCAGGATAAGGCCAAAACCTAGTAGTAACATCATTTCTGCAGATCGTAAAAATGCAGTAACCCACATAGTGGACCAGAGATTGAATTTTTTCTGATCATGGGTGGATGGTAGTAGGATGTCCTGAATGAAAGTAGAGCGAAGTGAACGATTCAGTAATAGTTCTTTGAGTCCATGAATTAATGCTTGAAAATGTTCAATAAGGTCTTTTTGCGTATCTCTGGATTGTTTGGTTTTATTTCTGAATTGCTCATAAGGTTTGTTGAAAAAGCCATAGGCTAACCCAAATAAGATTAAGAACAAAATAACTAACTCCCATGAGATGTAGGTCATATATGCCACACAGCCTATAATCATTGCCAAGCTGGTAGTTACATTAGGAAACCGGGCAACAGCTGTAGAAATAGCACCAATGTCATCAGTGAGAATAGTTAATAATTGACTTTTTCCATGTTCTATTGTTTGGAAAGATGCTTTCATTATCTTCTTACTCAGGCTGATTCTCATATCCAGAATCACATTTTGACTTAGTTTGGTAATGGTGTAATTAGCAATCACACTAGTTACTCCATAAGTGATCCAGGCGCCAATGAAAGAGTAGAGTAGAAAATCAAAATTCTCTAGTTTGGTTTCTATTCCTTTATTAATCAAGAAAATCATTCCTGATAAACATGCACCCGAAATAATGCCGGTAATTAGTGCAAGGAGGAAATCCCAAACTGAAGTTTTAATAAATAGATAAATAATCTTCATGGGCTGTTATTGATCAGCAATCAAAAGATAGTGTTTCTTTAGAATCTGCAAAGGTGTTAAATTTTCAGGTCTTTGCAGTTGCTCGCCTGCTTTAGCTGCTCAAAGCCACATTAATATGAGAAAAGCTTGAGTCCTTGATTTGGGAATAATTGATTAATGCTTTTTGAGAAGGGGGTGATTTAAATTTTTCAAAAAAAATGGGAAATGATATAATCAAAAAAAAAGCTCTGATTTCTCAGAGCTTTTTTGAATTCGTCGGGGCAGCAGGATTACAACCACCCCATGCAAATCTTTATGTATCAATAAGTTATAAAACGTCTTTTCAGCAGGTTCACCGTTCAGTTCTCAATTTATTCGAACTGGTTTGAGTGCATTTGGTGAACTCCGAAACCTTTGTAAATATACAAAAAAGCCCGCTTTTTGGGTTCAAATCGTGGCAAAAAGTGTTGAATTTTATTGGTAAGAGGCATAGATTTTAGTGCCGTTTGACTGCCTTCATCTGGTAAGGTCAATCGGTGATGTAGCGCTCAACAATGGCCGGGGCAAGGCCGGTGAACTCGCAAAATTCATCTACACTGATGAACTGGTGCGGTTCTTTAGAAAACTCCTCTCTGATCTTGTTTAGGAGCTTCCTTCCGTATCTCTCGCTCTTGCCGGTGATGCGCTGCACGTCTTTTGGATAAATACAGGCTCGTTTGGTTTCGATCATACTCTATCTATACTTAATCTATGCCTTTGCTATACTGTAAATATACTAAATGACCTTGCGTGTTCTTTATGAACGAATCGGAATAAACGGTTTCCAATTGCCCGATACGGAACCTGTCTTTTGTCTGCATGAAGGATATGGCTGATTTTCGGTGAGTTGCAACGAAGCAACGAACTAAATCAAGACGTATGGCACGACAAAAAGGCATCATTAAACTGCAAGGAACCATCGGGGATGTGTCCTTCTACAAAAGCAAAGACGGCTATTTGGCCAGGGAAAAAGGTGGAGTTGACGGAGATCGGATAAAGAATGATCCGGCCTTCCAAAGGACCCGGGAGAACGGATCGGAGTTTGGACGGGCAGGGAAAGCCGGTAAGCTGATCCGCACGGCCTTCAGGCCACTCTTGTTAAGAACTTCAGATAGCAAGGTGGCTTCCAGGCTGACTAAGCAAATGATGATCGTTCTTCAATCGGATGAGGATAACCTAAGAGGAGAGCGGACGGTCTCCAATGGAAATCTGGACTTGATTCAGGGCTTTGACTTTAATGCTGATGGCCGCCTAGAGGCAACATTATACGCTCCTTATGAAGTAAGTTTTGACCGTGCGGCTGGTACAGCTTCCATTGATATTCCTGAGTTCATTCCAGCCAATAGCCTTGCATATCCGCAGGGCGCTACACATTTAAAAATGGTAGCGGCTTTATCGGAGGTGAACTTCGAGAATGATGAATTCACTTTCAACCTGGCTGAGTCGGCAGATGTGGAAATTGGCAATGTAGCAACCGGTCCTCTGAAGCTGGATTTGGCTTTTAATGCAAACAGCGAGGAGGTGCTTTTAGTGGTTTTTGGCATTGATTTCTACCAATCAGTAAACGGCCAAATGTATGCCATGAAGAATGGTGGATTTAACTGTCTGGCGTTGGTTGAGGTAGATAAATTTATCCAGCTTCCGGAAAACTAATGATGCCCTGAAATGGAATTAACCCTATTCAGAGATTATTATGAGGATGGTACCAACGGGGATCTTTATGATGGGGAGATGTTGATCAGCTCCACCATCGAGCTTCCCTGGAGGGAAAACCAGCGGATGATATCGAGCATCCCAGAAGGGAGGTATGAGCTTGTAAAGCGATATACCGACAAACGGGGCTGGCACCTGCTGGTGAAAAATGTACCCAATAGAAGCGGTATCCTCTTTCACCCTGCCAATGAAGCCCTGAAGGAACTGAAGGGCTGTATAGCCCCGGTTTCAAAGGTCATCGGTCCAGGTAGAGGGACGCAATCCAAAGTTGCCGATTCCAGGCTGAAAACACTTGTGTTTGAGGCCATGGAAAGAGGCGAAAATGTATTTCTCAATATTCAAAAAGCAAAAAGCGTATGACGATCATAGAAAGGGTGAAAGCCCCAACACCCAAGTTTTTCAAAGTGCTCCGTAACGTAGGTTTGGCACTAGCGGCAGCTGGTGGAGCTCTGTTGGCAGCACCAATCAGTTTACCGGCCGGAATAGTTGCTCTGGGCGGCTATCTCACCGTAGGAGGGACGGTACTGACTGCAGTCAGTCAGGTGACCGTAGAGGATAGCGCAAAAGCGGACAGGAAAGATGGCTAACCTGGTAAGCGGAGGAGGCACGAAGGCAGGAACTGCCGGAGGCACGTTGCTGAGTGTCCTGGTGAACATCAGCTCCGGGGATATCCTCCACACCTGTATATTGGCTGCTGTCGGAGCGTTAGTGAGCTTTACCGTGTCCATTCTGCTAAAGGTGTTATTCCAACGGTTCAAAAGAAAACATCCACCTCCGAAGGGGATGTGATTCCCGCAAGTCGGGAAAGTTTGTGTTCCTCTCAATGAAAAGGCCTCCTCGTGTGGCCTTTTTTCATTCCAGGAGTATCTGAAACATGATAGCCCTCTTGACCTGTTTCACGAGCTCCACCTGCTTTTGCAGGATTTTCGATTTCTTCTCAAAGTCCTGAAGGAGTGCCAATGACTTCAGGTACTTCCTACGGTCTTTCAAAGCCTTTTCCTGCCCTGCCAGCAATACCGCTCTGGCATCACTTAGCCTGATGAATGGGACAACAGAACCGGTCAGGTGTGGCGTGAACGCCCGTGCCTGCCAAAGACCGTAAGAGAGCCAGAAATAAAAGTTCCGTGCCTCCTCCGATTCTGTGGTGATGGTGAAGCAATTGGGACATGGGGTTTCGAGCGGCTTTCCCGCATTCAGTCCTTTGGAAAGAATGAAGAAATGAGGCTTAGAGCTGGTGAAGTCTTTTCGATAAGTTTTGATCTGAAAAGTGTGCATAGTACGAGCATTTAAAGTTTTGCTCGCTGCGCTCCGCATACATTTCAAAAGAGAAAAGAAAAAAGGGAAAAAAAGAAAAGAGAAAGCCCTTGAAAAGGCGGATGAGGCAGGGTTGACAAGGTTTTTGGGAAAAATACTACCCATAGGGTGGAGATTTTTTTCAAAACCCGAAGGGCTTGACCTTGACATCCCGGTTGTGCGGTAGACTTGTGCGAACCCGCCTAACTTTGCTTGTCTCTATTTTTTTGACAACATGACTTGCCATTATCTAACTGAATAGGGGGACAAGGCATAGAACCATAACTGCAATACACACAGCAATCCCCAGATTGAGGCTTTAATACGGTGTGGCATTCTTCACATTCATAAAAATACTGACAGGCATCTGTAGGCATAATGTCCTCCTTTTTATGACCACAGTTGGGACAAGTGATTGTGGATTCAAGAACTACTTCGCTCATTTTTGTTTATTTATGGATTCTACTTTATAACCAGTATTATCTACAGCAGCCTTAACCTCATCAATATTTGTTTTTGACT
>CAXEKM010000018.1:0-4805 GCA_963996645.1 uncultured Marinoscillum sp. | reverse complement strand
TGATGCAACTTATGAAGTCAATAACCTGACTGTGGCTGAAAGTGGACGTCTGGAGATAGGTGGTGAAAGTGCAACACTAACAGTCAATGGCAATACTGAAAACGGAGGTCTAATCCGAGCTAATACGAATAGTTCAATAGTCTTATTAGGCAGTTATACAACGGTTGGTTCGGGTACTTTTGCCAACTCACGATCAGTATATGGTAATAGCAATTATAGTATCTACGCGATTCCATTCACTGATGGGAATGTGGGGCTTTTTAACGGAGTTTATGCTTATCTATGGAACAATGAGACAGGTGATTTCGAAGCATTAGATTATTCCAATGAAACAACACCAGGTGTAGGTTATTTTGTGTCATTGAATGGATATGGACAAGATGTATTCACTCTTGGGTTTGCAGGAAGTCCTGTAGGAGATGCGGTAGCCGTGCCAGTAAAACAAGGATCTTCTGATAACTTCAACTTGATTGGTAATCCTTATACTGCCGCCATTAGTGTTTCGGACTTCTTGAATAACTCAACTAATTCTACTAATACAACCGGAGTTGTTTATTTCTGGGATGATGGAGGACAGAATAATGGAAATTTTAGAGGTGGAGATTTTATTACAGCCAATGCTCTGGGTGCTGTTGGTACCAATAGCTTAAGTGATGGCGTAACAGGAGCAAAGGGTACCGGAGTATATGATGGTTACATTACTTCTATGCAAGGATTCTATATTGAAGCTACAACTGATGGAGATGTGTCCTTTACGCAGGACATGCAAGTGGCTGGAAATAACAATAATGCCAATTTTTACAGAGCTTCTAGTACTCTGGAGCAGCCAAAAATAAAATTGGCGTTGGCCGGTGATCAATTTGAAAGTGAAACACTTGTAGCATTTGATTTATTAGCGACTAATGATATAGACTATGCACTTGATGCTAAAAGAAAATTGGCCAATACAGCAGTCTCGATATATTCATTGAATGATGGGGTGGAGTTTGCTATTCAGGCATTGGGTTTGTCGAGTTTAGAGGATATCACTATTCCACTTGGCTATGAGGTGAATGAATCTGGGGATTATCTCATCAAAACAAAACAGCTAGAAGGTATTAATGAAGATTTGAGTGTATGGCTGGTAGATTTGGAAAGCAATACTTCCTATAATCTACAAGAGAATGTTGACATCAGTGTTCATCTTGAAAACCAGGCAAGTGACAAGCGCTTTGTCTTGAAAGTCTTATCTAGCAGAGTACTGGCAGAAACTGAAATGTCAACAGATCTGACATTATTGAAAGCTAACGAAAGAGGATTAACTATTCGATATGGACAAAAAGATCAGTACATCACTGTTTATGACATCAATGGACGTGTTCATTTCAATAAAACGATCTATGGTGAAGAGCAGCCTGTTACTGTTGATGTGAAGCTGAATAGGCATCAAGTTTATATCCTAAAAGTAGGTAACGAAAGCCTGAAATTCTCCATTAAATAAGTGATTCACCCAACTACGAACTATTATGAAAATTAAAGTTATAACCTCTGCAATGTTATTGATGTCGGTATTTCCAATTATGGCTCAAAGTGCACCTCCGGCAACTCCAATTGATGGTGGACTATCAGTGCTTTTGGCAGCAGGAGGCATCTATGGAGTTAAGAAATTACGTGATCATCGAAGAAAATGATTGAACTTATAAGAACACGATTTAAAGAAAAATCAGGTATTTTGATTAAATCCCTGTTAGTACTTCTTCTTTATTGTCTCATACTTTTGGCAAATACTTAATATTAGGATGATCGAGAAAAAAGAAAGCCCCGAAATACTGTTTCGGGGCTTTTGTTTTATTCATCTCGCAGCGATTTGACCGGATTGGCTAATGCTGCATTGATGGATTTGTAACTAATAGCAATCAATGCAATAAATAGTGCTCCAATTCCTGCGAATAAGAATGTAGCTAAACTTTCAAATCCTAGTAGATCTATTCTGTATTGGAAATCCCCAATCCATCGTTTGGCAAACCAGTAGGCAACTGGCCATGCAACCAAATTAGCCAAAGCAATCAGCCACACAAACTCTTTCATGATGAGACTTACTATTTGACTTATAGTAGACCCCAGGACTTTACGAACACCAATTTCCTTTTTTCGCTGCTCTACCATGAAGAAGGAAAGCCCGAATAATCCTAAAGCGGAAAGGACGATAGATATCCAGGTAAATGTAGTTACAAGCGATGCGAAGAACTCATCTGAAGCATAAATCTGATCAAATTCCTGATCAAAGAATTGGTAGTCAAAAGGGTAATTTGGAAAACGATCATTCCATGTGGCTTGTAAAAAGTCCATGGTAGCTTTCACGTTTTCGGGGCTCACTTTGACATTGAAATTGCTATTTGGTCCAGGATTATAATAAACCATTAATGGCTCAATCTTGTGACGCATACTGGAGAAATGGAAGTCCTCAATAACGCCAATTACTGTTCTGGTGGTGTTGTTTCCAAAAACCAATTTCTTTCCTATTGCTTCTTCCCAGCCAAGCGATTCCATCATCGCTTGATTAATAATGATGGATTCTTGTTGGTCTGAACCAAAGCTAGGGTCGTAGTTTCTTCCATCAGCTAACTGGATACCCATGGTTTGCAAGTAGTTTTCATCCATGGACATGACACTAACGATCCATGGTTCGTCTTGATTTCCACCTTCTACATTTACTCCTCCACGTCCAAAAGTACGTCCTGGCATATTGTTACTAAACGATGTACGCAATACCGCTGGATTGCCTTCAAGTTCTTGTTGGAAGCTTTCTATTCTGTCAGTCAGACCAGGATCGCCCACATTGATATTGATCACCTGATCCTTTTCAAATCCCAGATGCTTGTTTTTTATGAAATCTATCTGCTTGGAAACTATCAACGTAGTACAAATCATGCCAATAGCCGCCACAAACTGCATCACTACAAGCGTTTTTCTAAGCCATATGCCCTTATTGCTCGTTTGAAATTTACCTCTGAGTATATTGACTGATTTGATGCTGGACAAAACAAAAGCTGGATAGACACCCGCTAATGCGCCGATGATAAACGCCAGAACAATAAGCGTTAGAAGAGCTATTGGATTATTGTTGACCAAAGCTAGAAGATCGAAGTTCATATCTAACCCGATGATCTCAACAAGGGTATAAACTACCCCGATAGATAAAATCATTGCACCTATGGCCATCAAGATGGATTCAGTCATGTGCTGACTGATTAATAAGCCCTTGGAACTGCCAACTACTTTGCGAATTCCGACTTCTTTGGCGCGGGTAGTAGACTGTGCCGTAGTTAAGTTGACGAAATTGAATGTAGCAATCAACAGAATGAACAATGCCACTCCTGTGAGGGCATAGACATAAACTTGATCCCCTTTATGCTGATGGTAAAAGTCAAACAAGATACCTGAGCTTCCCAAATGAATATCTTCGACAGGTTGTAGCTGTGGTATCCAAAAGTCGTTTACATCGTTAGCTAATGCAATTTCGCTCATCTTTTTCTCTACAGCTACTTCATCAGCACCTTCTGCAAGTACTGCATAGCCAACCATTCCTAATCCATTCCAGGAGTTGATGTATTGTGCTAATGAAGAATCAGACTGGGCTGGATATAGGGAGAGGAGCGCATCAAAATCTAAATGAGAGTTTTGAGTAATGTCGTTCATTAAACCAACTACTTCCCAGGAATTCCCATTAATATTCAGTACTTCACCAATTTTATTGTTTTGCCCAAAAATGGTTGTTGCGAAAGATTCTGTCAGAATCAATTTGTGAGGTTGATTGAACTTATTAAGCGCTTCTTCACGATTTTGTACAGGTAAATCGAAGATATCAAAAAAGTCATTTTCCACATATAAGCCATGTTGGGAATAATACCCTTGATCACCTTTTTCCATTCGTTGTTCTCCTGCGTAAAGCACTCTGGAGGCAGTTTCTACTTCAGGAATCTCTTGCTCCGCAGCACGAGGCATGTATGGATTGGTTATGGCAACTTGATTGCTAGTTACACCCAAAGCTTCATCGATTGTTGTAAATCGATAGGTTCTACTTGATTTACTGTGCCATCTATCATAGGACAAGTCATTGTAAACCGAAAAAGCTAGAATGATGAAAGTAGAAAAGCCAAGTACCAGACCAATGGTGTTGATGGCTGTTGTTAGTCTGTTTTTTCTGAAATTGCGCAAAGCAACCAGAATGAAGGTTTTTAGCATGATAGTTTGAGTTAGATTGATCTAATTCAACATACGAAACCATTTTAAAAATAGCTATTGAGCTTACATAAGTGGATAGCTATGTTTTTGAAAGGAGGGGACTTAACGTTTTTTAAGACGCTGAACCTGCATCAAAACCCCAAGTAATAACAAAGTAGGAAAAATAAATAAGAGGTAAGCAGGCTCTATTCGTAGCCCTAAACTCCAACCGTTTCCACTTGAACCAGTAAAAGTTTGAAATTCTATACTCATTAAGATTATGAGTACAATGATAAGAAAACTCGTCAGTCCAACATACCTCTTTGTCATTCATCTAATATACATCAGACTTCTATGAATTCTGTATAGTAGTTAAATCGCTTCAAAATTTCTTTGACATAATTGACCGGTTCTTCTCCTCTGCAATAACCATATTCAACAACTGGATCATTGAAGTATTTTTTTTGACTCTTTAAGAGCATGCATGATTCCACATTGCCATACCAGGTGTTTGAATCATAACCTAATTTTTCTGCGAGCTTACGTGCATCCTGAACATGATTATGGCCAGCATTGTATGATGCTAGGATAAACTTAACTCG
>CAXEKM010000017.1:0-3543 GCA_963996645.1 uncultured Marinoscillum sp. | reverse complement strand
TTGTTGGAGTTGTCTCCAACAAGGCCATAAACCAAGACCCTATTTGTAAAAGCTAGCACGACAAGTTACATTTAGATATGCTTTGCTTCATAGTTATTCAACTTTAACCAATCGTGATGAAGAGGCTCTTAGTTATACTTTTCTGTTCAATCATGACATGTGTTATGGGACAGATACGTGTGAAAGGAAGAGTCATTTTCAGTAAAGAAATTAGAGGACATAGCCTATCAAAGCCTATTTCTGATAGCTCTCCATTACCTATACACATACAAAGATCAAATGCTATGTTGGTTCCATTGAGAGTGATTAAAGATGACCAACAGCTTTTACAATTCCACCAAAGAGCATGGAGATTTTAAACTAAAGGATTTGGAGCCTGGCCATTACCGTTTTCAGGTTCACATCAATCGGTTATTACAAATTGACACCACTATTTACCTGACTGATAAAAAGACTGAACTAACGTTAGTTCTAGATGATCGTAAATTTTGGAATTACATTGACTCTACCCAACTGGCCAAATATCCTTACAATGCTGAAGCGGCTAAGTCTGATATTGAAAAGGGTATCATCCTCATACTTTCAGCAGGTTATCAATTGTTTAGTCATGATGAATTAGACACTCTAACTGACAAATATGGTTTCAAGTATGAAGTTGTCGGAGGCTGTGTGGTCAATCGTTGGCAGCAACTGGCGATGGATCATTACAATGAAGTGGTTTACCAGTACCAGTCTCAATACTTTGGGTTGGCGTGATCAGCTGGGAGAAGAAATGAAATCCGCATTGAGAAGTAAACTGCAATCTAGGAATTGAAGCATACCCTCTTCCCCATCTCTTTGTCCAACCCTCCCTGAGCTTAATTGGCTGAAAAATATCAATGTCACATTTCCCTCCCTTGGGAATGGAGGGTGTATTGATTTCTGTAGAGTTTGAATGTGGTATTTGAAAAGGACGGTTAAAGGAGATAGTTTTAGCTATTAAATGAAAATTATTTATGAATAGTTATATAAGCATTCTAGCAACCTTTTTAAGTTTCAATTCTACCACATCATTTGAAGGAACTTATGATACAGACCATTTATGGGAATTACTAAAGACCCACACAGCCCAGGAAGCATTTAAAATGGAAGGTGCAATTGTTCTTAACCTTGGAAATGAAGAATTAATACATGAAGATTATGATGGATCCCAAATAATTGACATTTCCAGAAGTCTTGCAAAACTAGATGATGACCTTAAAGACCTTTCTAATTTAAAATTTAAGAAAGGAGAACTATCATTAGGAAAATTAAAATACCCATTTTCAACTACGAAACAGTTTTTCCGACATTATGACAAACCAGATTGCCAATATCTTCAACTGATTAATGATTGCCTTGTCCGTTCTAAATCTGATAAAAAAGTTTTCTTATTATATGACTATGATGAAGGAGAATTTGCTTTATGTATTGTAACGACTGAGCTTTTCGAACAAATTATCTATACCCTATCAAAACTGAAAACAATGAATCAAGAGAACAATTCAGTAAGACTTGATTTCTTGATGAAAAAAGACCCTAGAGTTATTGAATTCACTGGAATACTCAATAACTCCCCTAAAAGAATTGATATTATTATCCGAACTGAAGAATAGAATCTATCCTCTTCCCCATCTCTTTCGTCTCCACCTCGGGTAAGATCTCGCAGTTGTCCCAAAGACCTGTGGTTAAGGTTTTGGCATAAGATGCTGGGAGTTGATTTTCCTTCATGAGATAAGCAGCTGTCGCGTAATCATACTCAAACGATTCGTGCCTAAACTGAAATCCATCAGAATCATCCAAAATCATGTACCAAACTCGAGTCGTTCCATCATTGGCTGGCATGCCGATTACACCGGCATTGAGCCAATACTTATCATCTTGTATGTCATGAAAAGGCAAGCCACAGTGTCCGGATAGGATTACATCTGCCTTCGTCTCATCAAAGTTCCTTTGCTTGATTTCCCAGGGTGTAGATCGGAAGATAAACTCCGAAGTATTGAAGTAACTGCCATGCAATACAAAAACAGATTTACCTGCATACTGAAATCGGATAAAGTCAGGCCATTTATGTAGCCATTGTTTGCTTGATTCGTTCACATTCACAAGCGCATATGGGTACCACTGACGGGAGAACACATCACAGCGAGATTCTTCATTGAAGTTGCAGCCACAGTCCTCTTCACCGTTACGGATCTGCATTTCTACATTCCCCGCAATGGAATGAATCCCCCACTCTTTTATGAGGTCGAGACATTCTTGTGGTTGTGCACAGTAGCCAACTGCATCGCCCGTATTGATCACATTACTGGAAGGAATACCTAACTCCTCTGCAATAGACTGGAGCTCCTGCAAGGCTTGCAAGTTGCTATAAGCACCACCAAAAATGAGAACCTTTCCTGCGAGTTGTCCGATATCTTTAATGCTTCCTTCCATAGATCAATGATGACACAAAAAACACAACAAAACAAGCTACAGTTCCAACTAAATTGACAGATAAAAGCGCTCCATAGACCGTATTCCAGAAGATCAACGGCTTTGGGTAAATCCCTGTGGCATAAGCGATTCCAAATAACACACCCGTAACAACAGTTAAAACGAATACCTGGCCTTGAGCACGGTATTTCCAGAACAAAAATATTGGTGCCAAACCAATCACCATCGTTCCGGAGATGGTCGTGGCTGACAAGATCGTAGGATTTAGGAAGACAGGAATCGTTCCGATCACAGCCATGATGGCCATCACCAGACGGCCAGTTGAAACTTCTGTTTTTAAGATTCCAAGATCTATAACAATGAGTTTGGAGAACGATGCAAAAGCTGAGTCCAGTGTAGAAGATGCAGAGGTAATCATGATGAAGTTCACCAGAAGCATGGCTACTGTTCCGAGCGACCTGCTCACTTCCACAGCTGCTTGCCCAGACATACCTTGCTCAGCAGCATACACGCCTACCAGACTAAACAAAACGATTGCCACAAAGCCTAAAGGCACGGCAATGGCAAAAGCTTTCAAAGTCATCTTAGGATCGGTTAGAAAACCTCTGTCCGTCATTACTGGATCATGAAATGGGTAGCTAAATACCTGAATCAATGCAACCAAAAGCAAGTCCAATCCACCTGCCATTGTCCAGGTGCCTGATGTCAACACACTGCTCACTCCTTCGGTCTGCGGCATAACCATTCCAAGAATTAGCAAAAGCAATACACCAAAGAAGACCATCTGCACTGCATCGGTAAACATAGAGCTTTGTAATCCACCTCTGAGGCTGTAGAAAAGCGTCAATCCTGTGAAAGCAATGATCGCCAGGTAATAGGGCACAGATCCAATATCACCAAAATACGACCCAATCACCATCGTGTTGGACCAGACTTCATTGAACAGCCGAAAACCAATCAACACAGAAAAGACGATCACTGCGGATCGTCCGAATTTGGATGTCAAGAAATCGTGAATACTCGAATAGCCGCCTTTCGTTCGCAGTTGATAAATAATCACACCAGCAAATAGAAACGATAGGTAATAGG
>CAXEKM010000016.1:0-4082 GCA_963996645.1 uncultured Marinoscillum sp. | reverse complement strand
CGTGAGCTGCCACTATATGCTGCAGGGAAGGTTGGAGTCGCTTATAAAGCAGGGGATTATTACCAAATGGAGTTTGAGGTGCCCGATCATCTGGGGAATGTTCGTGCTGTGGTGACAGATTACAAATTCACAGGCAGTGCTTCTATGGAAACGATGGATCCTGAAGTTCAATTATGGGAAGAGAACCTTTTTGAGAATGTGCAGCAAACTCGTGTCCCAGGGCATAATTACAATGGTGCCAACGCCTTACATCCTGGTGGTATGCAATCTTCAAGAATAGGTATACAGCAAGTAGGGTTAGCCAAGTCATTGCAAGTCACCGCAGGTGATAAAATAAATGCAAAAGTCTATGCCATGTATATTGGTCAAAGTGAAGGAATCCCAACGGATTTTGGATCTGAATTGGCGAATTCTTTTGGGATGAATCCGATGGAGAATGCCCTAGTTGCTAATAGTATGAATACTTCCATTATGGGGATATTAGGTGCCCTTACGGATGTAAGTTCTGCTCCATTGGGTTTCCTTCAGATATTGTTGTTCGATCAAAATTTCAATCCGATTGAATTACCTGAAAGTGCAGGAATGAAACTAACTCCGGCATATCAAGATAACTATGCTTTATTGGAAGCTTCTTTGGAAATAGATACTGACATGATTCCTGCTGGTCAGGTAGGGTATGCTTACGTATATGTAGCCAATTATAACACTACAGGTGATGCCAATATTTGGTTCGATGACTTTACAGTGGAGCATAAAGGGTTGCAAGTGCAGCAAGTCAATGATTACTATCCATTTGGATCCAAAATGGAGCTAAATCCACCGGAAGTGGATCCTGAGGATCAAATGCCTAGATTGTATTTCGATGGAGTAGATGATTATGTGCACATGCAAAGTTCAGGGGTAAATGCTTCTGATTTCACAGTTGAATTTTGGGTAAAACCAGGATCCGCTAATGGAAGTGGAGCTGTACAAAATGCTGGTTTAGTTAAACTGGTAGATGATTACAAGGACACACGATTGAATATTTCTATTATTGGGAATAGTCTACAGGCTACGTTGGAGATTGGAAATAGTGACAACACAGTGTATGGAGGATTGGTGTTTACGGATGAATGGACTCATATCGCACTTGTTTATAATGGAAGTTATTTAGATCTATATAAGAATGGTAGTCGTACGGATAGGAACTCCTTTTCCAAATCCTTTATGTTAGAATCACTTGATATGACGGTAGGTGGAAATCCTGAGACGGGTCAGTGGTTCGAAGGATCAATGCGTGAAGTGAGATTCTGGGATGATGATCAAAGCTCAAGTCAGATTTCGAATTATATGAATTTACATCTATCCAGTCCAATGTCCGATTTGGTCTCTGTATGGCCTCTGGACGACCAATATGGGGTAGTAGCCAGGGATCTTATATCTGGATTTGATGCGAATTTGATCAACGGACCAGAGTGGCTCCCAAAACCACCAAGAGATGAACCAGCCTATACCAAGGTGGGCTTTGGGATGGGACACCGCTTTGGCTACCAGGGAGCTTTTGCAGAAGAGGACGCCGAGTCTGGATTTAACCACTTCCAGCTAAGGGATTACGATCCTGTTATAGGGAGATGGATGAACGTGGATCCTTATGGACAATATTACTCTTCTTATTTAGGTATGGGTAATAACCCAGTGAACGGTGTTGATTCTGATGGGGGGTTGTCAACACATACCGATAGAGATGGTAATGTTGTCGCAGTTTACGATGATGGTGATTTAGGAGTTTATCGACATGATATGACATCATCGCAAACTTTGCAACATCTTTCTGCTAATTATTCTAGTTCTCAAACAAATGCTGGTGGAACTTTAATGGGGTCAACATATTTCTGGGATGAGTTTATGAATCATAGTTCGATAACTGGAGAGGTTACGACAGTAATGAGTGGTTATAAAATTAATTTTGGTCAAAAGTTGGACCCTACTATGTTAAATATGAATCAAACATTAAAAAACCAAATAACAACGAATGGACTGGTAAGTGCAGGTCTATTTGCTAAACGCGAATCTGGACCAAATGGAATATTTGATTTAAAAAATCAATTAAATGATGAAGGTTACTTAATGGGAGGAAAGTATGTTACTATGAGAAGTGCTGGAAATTTTTTGGCTGGTTACAATGCTGCAACACTTAAGCCAGTATTGTCAACATATTCTCAATGGTGGCGTTTTAGTGCTGAACTAGCAGGGAAACTTCACATGAAAACGAATAATTTAAATAAGATGCCACATAACGGAAGATGGTGGGGGGAAATAGACTATGCGGGAAGAATGTTTGATGCAGGTTTTAGGCAAGTTCAACAAGGCAAATGAAATATTTAGTAATATTAATGCCAATAGTATTGTGTATTTTCGGGTGTAATAATACAAGCAATAAAATCAATAGTAGAGCAATTCAGGTTATTGATTCAGTTCAATTTAAGTCAAATACTTTCATTTATTGGTATCGACTTGATAATGGAATATATGGTTATAGCGATTGTAAACTGGCCGTATCATCTGAGCTTGTTAAAATCAATGAGGATGAGAATTTATTCTTTATTTCAGATTACATAAGCGAAATAAATTATAAGGCTGAAACTAATGAACTCATTATACATTTGCATTATAATGAATATCGACTGTTTAGTGAAAATTTGCCACGAAATATCAAGTTGGAAATAGAAATGGATGGCGATATCGGAAGATCATATCAGTATAGATTAAACAAGTTTTCCAATCAATAGATCTTAAATTTCTTTTGCCTTTGTTGGTGTTATATCGATTAAAATCCATTTGCCCTTGTTGTGTCTCCAAGCAGTCGCTCGGCTGTGCCGAGTGAGTGTTATATGAACAAAGCTTGTGGTTTGAGTGGCCAGTTGTTTTTATTCACTATTTCTCAATAGGCAGATATTCTGATTCTTCACATTCCAGTGTGTTAACTATAGCACCGAATCAATTTTGATGTTTTTATGGCAAAAAACTGTCTTTAAACCGTTGCAATACATGCTATAAATAGGTATTTTTGATTGCTAACGCATTGATGTTTTTCATCAATCTAACCTAAAGCCAACTGATTAATAAAGCCATCATATTATCACTGATGATCCTGGGATCTTTTTGCCTGGCTCAAGCACAGATGCGGGTGCAGTACCCACAGGAAGTGCGTATAGATCTGGGTAAAAAACGCAGCACCAAAGAAGAGCGAAAAGCTAGACGTGAAGCACGTAAAAAGAAGCGTGAAGAGCAAATGGATCTGAGCGATAAGGAGCAGGAGGTACTATCAAAAGCTGATCAGCGAAAAAAGCAAAAACTCAATAAAGCCAAGCGCCAGTTTGTCTCCGAAATCTCCAGAGCGTTTCCAGATATACCTGTAGGTAAAGTCAAACGCTACGTGGGTGTAGTGATGACCACAGATTCCTTGCAGCTTAGTAGCGAATCTTTAGAGGGATTTGTACAACCATACTATCCATCAGATTCTATTTCTCGTAGTAAAGTTTCGGTAATGTGTCAGCAGCTGGAGCAGGACCTACAGCCACAGCTTCAAAAGGTGTTGAACAAATATGGAGTGTCACAGGAATTGGCTGCTTTCAACCAATCAGAACTGGATAAACTAATGGCACCAGAAGCTCCTGTAAGTGTTCTGCAAAGCAATGAGCAGTTGACTGAGGCAATGGGGAACTTGCAAAGTAGTAAAGACAAATTTCTACAGATAGATGGGTTGCGTTCTGCGAGTAAAATCGCCAGTAAAAAATTTCTGATTCCAGATTATAAGAATCACTTTCAGGGAAAGGAAGAGGTTTTAGCTGAAGCCCAAAGTTTGGTCCAAATAGAGAAGCACAAACCTTCATTTAAGGATATTTTAAAAGGATTTTTAAATCAGCATCAGGAGGCTTTGGCGGAGAAAAAACTGCTTCAGCGGTTCGAACTGGGTGGCTATATTCAGTATTTCTTTGGTCAGCCAAGTTATTTGGATGTGGCACCTACTTTAGGATTTCAACTAACCGGGAAAGCTACTGTGGGTATTGGAGGAAATTACCGTTGGGTGATTGGCAAAGAGG
>CAXEKM010000015.1:0-3772 GCA_963996645.1 uncultured Marinoscillum sp. | reverse complement strand
GACCTCTGGTATTATCTATGTTGAAGGTTGTTCGTCTATCGCCAGTTTCCCGTTCCTCAATGAAGCTTAAGGAGGCTATTAATGACTGCCAATGATTGGACGGGTCGTGAAAAGCAACAGATCGGTCAATAATGACTTCTGCGGTAGGGTTTTGGGAATGAGCAAGAGACGTAAATAGAAGTGTAAAAATAAACCAGATTAAATATTTCATCTTTTTTAGAAAATTGAGCTAACCTTTTTGTGAATCAATAGGTTACCAGAAATATGGAAAAAGCTACGACTAATAAACGGAAAAAAACAATTAGCGCTGACCAATTTAAGCAGTCCTATATTGAAGTGGTGCTTACGACAGGGAAAAATCCCCCTTCAGTTTTTGCTTTTGCAAAGGATCTAAAAAGTAACGAGCAGGAGTTTTATCAATACTTCAATTCATTTAGATCTATAGAAAGAACAATATGGGCTGATTGGTTATCTGATACTATTAAAGGTATAGAGTCTGACGAAGCCTACGCAGAGTATTCTGTTAGAGAAAAATTGCTTGCTTTTTACTACACATGGTTAGAAGCACTCAAGTCTAACCGAAGTTTTGTATTAAAAAGGTTTGAAGAAACTCCTAAAACTGACGCTACACCGTATTTTCTAGAGCAACTTAAAGAGGTGTTTGAAGAATACATTCATGAACTTATTCTTGAAGGAAAAGATACGACAGAGATTCAAGAACGCCCTTTTACGAATCAATATACCAAAGCGTTCTGGTTGCACTTTTTATTTATCACACGCTTTTGGGCCAATGATGATAGTAACGAGTTTGAAAAGACTGATGCCGCAATAGAAAAATCGGTGAATCTGGCTTTTGATCTAGTTGGGAAAGGTCCATTAGACTCCATTATCGACTTTGCCAAATTCATGTTTCAACAGCGTTAATCAGACAATAGAAACTCATCAAGAAATGATACTTTCATGGCTTCAAATTCCAGTCGTTCTACCATGGATTGGCTACCATAGCTGCCAACATCAGAATTGGTAAATAGAATAACTGGATTTTGTTGTGATGGGTTATTTTGTAAAGCTGCAGCAAACTTGTAAGAATGCATTGGTGAAATTCTATTATCGAAGAATGTGGTCGTGAAAAGTACTGGAGGATAGTTTGTTCTTGGATCTATGTGATGATATGGTGAGTACTCTGCAAGATTGTAGAATTCTTCTTCATTGGATACGCTTCCAAATTCATCAATAATTGATGAACCCAGTATGTTGTTTTCATATCTCAGCATATCTGATAACCCATCGTTTAGCATAACTGCTCCATATAATTCTGGTTTTTGAATCATAGCAGAAGCAGCCAATAATCCACCATGTGAATAGCCCACAATTCCTAGTTTTTTAGGGCTTGTATAACCTTCATCAATTAAAAATTCACTGGCACTGATGAAGTCATCTATAGAGTTTTGTTTTTTAAGTTTCTTTCCAGCGTCCCACCAGTCATGACCAAGTTCACCTCCTCCACGTGTGTAGGCATAGGCATATGCACCTCCATTTTCTATGAAATAGATGACATTCGGGTCGTAGTTAGAGGTGTTAATTGCTCCAAAGCCGCCGTAGGCTTCTAACAACATTGGAGTACTTCCGTCTTGTTTTAAATCGTTTTTATAGACAATAAATATTGGGATGATGGTTCCGTCTTTAGAGGTAAAGCTTGATTCAGTGAACTTGTAGCTCTTGAAATCAAAATTGACTCCTGTTTTTTCAACTACCGAATAACTAAAGTCCTTCATGTTTAGCTCACATAATACCGGAGGTATGGTGAATGATTTCAACAAGAAATACAGTTTGTCAGAACCTCTCTGGTAGCTCAATCTTGATACGGAAACGCCCTGTGGAAGAGCCACTTCTCCGATTAGGTTCCCCGCTGGATCAACTACAATTAATAGCGGAACGCTAAGTGATTGATAGGATATAGCTATATGATTATTTCCTAGTGTTTCAATTCCAGTAATTACTGCATCCTCAACGTTTTTACTGATGATTTTAAGGTCTTTTGGGTTGTTGGGATCAATACTTATTAATTTAATTTGATCATTCAATACCGCTCTTAATATTAACCGGTTCTCTAGATAATCTACAAAGCCAAATGAGTAGTTAACCTTGTATACTATAGGTTTATATCCAGAATATTCTGATTCTGGCATCCAAAATAGATAGCTATATTGGTCTTTGACTTTGTTTTTTATCTCCAAAAGGTAGAGGTTCTCATTTATCGTGCTGAACAGACGTATTTCGTCATCAATATTGTTTGTTTTGAATACGAGTGAATCTTCTTTTTGGCTGCTGTTAATTTGATGGTAGTAAATAGCTGGGGCTCTTTTGCTGTTGGTTGCGCTATCTATTTTTGATCTTTGATAAAAAAATCCGGTTTTATACCAATTGATCTGATTGAACTGAGTTTGATAAAGTGTTTCTTTTGGACTTTGTGTACCAGAGGTGTTTTTCAGTCTTATTTCACCCCATGGCTTGCCATTGACTGCATATTGATAAGCTAAGGTTTCGTCATTTTGTGAAGGTTCAAAGCTTATGATTTCAGCTTGTTTATTTTCACTTTTCTTGAACAAATACCTGCTATCCACCAGCATTTTAAAATCGTTAAATGACTTGGATCGAAAGAAAATCGAGGGTCCACTGAAATAATCAGTATAGAACAATTTAAAGTTGGACTCTCTTTCACGGTCTACGTTAAACTTTCCAATGTTTGCCTGACTTCTATCACGAGCCATGTACTTATTCATTTCGTTGATAGAATTATGCTTATTCGCTAGTTTCTTAAGATATTTTTCGGCAATATGATTTTGGCTCTCTACCCATATTCGTACTTCTGGAGAGTAAATATTTTCAAGCCATTGGTAGTTGTCATAGACATTTACTCCGTGGTAGGTGTTCAGGACCTCTCTTTCAATTGTTGGGGGGTAGGATAGCTCTTGAGAATTGACCTGTGAGGAATTGATAATCAGAGTAAACAGAATAATAGCCAGAAATGAGTTTTTCATAATCTTATAGAAAAAAGATTCAACCTTTTTGGTGTACGGAATGTTGCAGTGACAAGATTAAGGATTTATGAAAGAGCAAGGAAAAATTCCAGTGGGTAAAGTGTCTCGTGCCGCAAAATTTGTAAAAACCGGTGCGAAGGTAGGAGGTAATTATTTGAAGCATTATGGACGTAAACTGACAGATCCCAAAGCAGGGAGAGATCAGTTGGACAAGGAAAATGCTGAAGATATTTATGATTCATTGAGTGAGTTGAAAGGGAGTGCCTTGAAGGTTGCTCAGATGCTCGCAATGGATAAAAACTTGTTGCCAACTGCCTATCAGGATAAGTTTGCAATGAGTCAGTATAGTGCTCCACCATTATCTTATCCTTTGGTGGTAAAGACCTTTCAAAATTATTTCGGAGCTGCTCCAAATTCACTGTTTGAGACCTTCACAAAAAGTGCAGTTAATGCTGCATCGATCGGTCAAGTTCATCGTGCTGAAAAGGATGGAAAAACCTTAGCTGTAAAAGTTCAATATCCAGGAGTTGCAGAGAGTGTTAAATCGGATTTGAAATTGGTCAAGCCATTTGCTCTTCGTCTCTTTGGTTTGAATGAAAAAGAGCTTGATCAATACATGGATGAGGTGCAAAGTAAACTACTCGAAGAGACGGACTATGAGCTAGAGGTGTCCAGGTCTAAAAGGATAAGTGAAGCATGTAAAGACATCCCTAATTTATGCTTTCCAAAAT
>CAXEKM010000014.1:0-5157 GCA_963996645.1 uncultured Marinoscillum sp. | reverse complement strand
GGTAGACAGTATTTTCTACGGTGTTTGGTTAGACAATGCTCCGTTTGATGCTCCTACTCCATGGTTTTATGGACAGGTAGTAGACATGTTCTACATCGATATTTGGGAAGGTCGTATTGCTGATTGGGTACCAATCATAGGCGGTGATTACATGGCACTTTGGCCAGTGTTTAACGTGGCAGATGCTTCCATCTTTTTAGGAATCACGTTCATTCTCATTTTCCAAAAGCGCTACTTTGGAAGTCATGAAGAAAAGGAAGAACAAAAAGCTGAATTAGCTGAAACGGAGAATTAAGAAATAAAATTTGAAACACTATCAAAGGCAGGGTAACACCTGCCTTTTTTGTTTCCATTTTGGTAAATCAACTACTTAAGAGCTTCTTCTTTTTACAATTTCGCTAAAATATAAGTTGATACATGGATTTTCATGTGTAACCACTTGATTTTCATCTATTTATTTCGTTCATTCGTCGAAGTAAACCACCAACATGCTTAGACACGCCGCGACAATTGTTCTCTGCTTCATTGCAGGGTACTACTCATTTGCCCAGGAGATTACTGGCCAGGTGACAGATTTCCTCACCAAAGAACCCGTACCATTTGCTCACGTCACCCTTGGTAATTCAACCACCATCAGTAATCTAGATGGTCAGTTCGTCATCTTAAAAGAACATCCTGAAGACACGGTCATCCAAATCTCCTTCATTGGTTTTGAACCATTCACCCAAAAGGTGGGTAGCCAAACACAATTCAATGTGGAAATGAAGGAGTCTACCCTGGCACTAGATGCAGTTACCGTATTAACTGGTGATATCTTGATGGGTCGAGTATTCGATAGATTGATTACTAACTATGAGATGGAGCCTCTTCGGCTTACCAGTTATTACAAAGAAAAACTTCTTTCAGATAGCTCTATGGTCTATCTGGCTGAAGGTGTTCTGGATATTCTGATGCCTCCAAACGTACGATTGAATAACATCAAAATTGCACCTATCAAAACCCGAAAAAACGTGGTAAATCCGGATGACGTCTCTGGAAATGCAACGATGATGAGTGGACATGCCCATGACATGGCGATATCTTCTATTTGGAGAAAAAACTCCTTCTTAAGCAAGCAAAATCGCAAACATTACGAGTTCGAGTACGAAGGCAAGCGACCTTACCAGGAGCATTCAGTCTATGAAGTAAGCTTCAAACCAAAGAATCGCAAAGGATATGTTTCTGGCACTTTGTACATCGAAGACGAAACATACGCCATTGTGAAGATGATCTATGAGCCAGATGCTGCAAGAAGTACCTTTTGGGAGTATGCAAAATGGACAGAGGAGTATGAATTCTTAAATGGGAGATACAACCTTACAGCTGTGACTTATAAAGGAGAGTACTTTGAGATGGACAAGGTTTATGAGTTCAATTGTGTACTGGTCAACAACAACATCAACACCACCAATCTGGATAATTTCCCGCATAATGAGATGTCCAAAACAGATGTTTTCTTTGATGAAGCAGCTAATGACCTATCTGATGAGTATTGGAATGGTTACCACTACCTAAAACTTAGCAACCGAGAGCTTCAGGCTCAAGCCAATTAAAAGGAGTGTGATGAACACACTCCTCTCCTATTAGAATTCTAAGCGGTAATTTAAAATTGGTATTAAGCCTGCCATGGTAGCAACTTCAACCTGATTCGTTTGAGGATCATAGTACTCTGCCCAGGTATTTAAGCGATTAGTCACATTCTGAATGTCAAGAGAAATCACCTGTTCTTTTCCATTCTTATAAAAATGAACTTTGACTCCTGCATCTATTCGGAAGTAATCTCTGGTCTGATAGGCCCATGGTTGATTTTCAAAAGTATAGGTTTCTTCCTCAGCAATGGATCGTTCCAGATCTATTGGATATTGACGTTTTCCTCCTGTCCACATCACTTTAGAGTTCAAGCCAACTCGTTTATTCTCTCTCCATTCAAATTCTTTTCCAACCACAAAATTGTTTACATAATTCAGGTTGTATTCACCATTGTACCACTTGCCATCAAGCGGCTGGTATTTGGAATCAAAGAGAGAACTAGTCACAAGGAAGTAATAATTATTGGCAAATGTGCGCTGGACAGTCAACTCCAGACCAATGTTTCTGGCTTGTCCTTTATTCACTAAAGTATCTTGATCGCTAAAGCCACCGAATATTGGTGTGTAATACTTGTTAGGATTATTTGGTACTGGCAGGTTATTCACCTTTTGATAATAACCCTCCACCTTAAAGTTTAAATATTTGGAAACGGCTTTCTCATAACCAATCACATAGTGAGATGCTCTGGTCAGCTCCAACATTCTGTTGGGTAGGTAAATCCGTCCATTGTCCGCATAAGTTCTTACAAAATAGAGAGGCAAACTCTCATGACGACTATGTCGACCATAGCCAAAAGTCAATTTCTGCTGATTCTTCATTCCAACTGCCAAGCTCAATCGAGGCTCAATCACCTGATCTTTATTCAATTCAAATCGCGTATAATGAACTCCACCAGTAGCTACTATCTTGTCAGTAAACTTGTACTTACCCATGACGTAACTCTGGTATAAATACGTGTGACCTTCCGTATCCACTTCCACAAGCCAGTCATTTTTTGAATTACTCCATCCACGCGATTCATAATTGTAATTCAGACGGCTTAAGATAGCTCCTGTACGCATTGTCATTCGGCTATTAACCTTTCTATTGTAGTAGGAACTCAACCTCACAGACCCTTTATTCAAATCATCCTGAAATCGCGGACTCAATGTCCAGGTGGAGTCCATTTCTTCCCAATTCTCATCACTGAAACTTTTGGAGTGAGAAAGAACCGTTTCCACAAAGGAATTATTGTCGATAAAGTAATTGTGCGTAACGCCGTAGGCATACATCCCTGTGTTGGTATCATCATGATAGCCATATTTCCAATCTTCGCTTTCAATAGAGTCTGGCTCGAAATGTTCCACAGCTTTTGACAATCCACCAATTCCCCAGATAGAGAAAGTACCCATCTCCTTGGTGGGCAAGTTGAACTTGAATGATAGATCCTGATAACTGGGAAGCGCGTTTTCAGAAACCGCAAAGTTTAAGGCATTGAGTAACCCTAATGTTGAGTAGCGGTAATTGAACAAATAAGATCCATCGTATCCTTTTTTAAAAGGCCCTTCAGATGCGAAATCAACTCCCAAAACACCCGCCTGAAAGGTATGCTCATACGCTTGATTATTTCCGTTTCGAAGTTTTAAGTCAAAGATCCCCGACAGGGCATTTCCGTAATCAGCGGAAAAAGCTCCAGTGTAGAAATCAGAATTGCCGAGCATGTTGGCACTAACAATACTGATTGCACCAGAGGAATAGCCTTCTTCTGCAAAGTGATTGGGACTTGGTATCTCAACCCCTTCCAGCTTCCAAAGCATCCAGTTGGGAGAATTGCCACGGATTACAATTTCATTGGATGCATCATCCGTGGTAGCTACACCAGCAAAGACTAACGCCATACGAGCCGGGTCACTGATACTAGCTGCATAACGCTTGGTTTCCTCTGCGTCAAACGACTTGGCACTTACGGTTGCCATCTCATTGATCGGCTCGCCATTGGATGCCGTCACCACCACCTCACTTAGGTTGGTCAATTGCTCCGTTAAGGAAACTTTGATGATCGTCTCCTTGCCAGTACCGAGCAAAATATCATTGACGAATGCATCCTCATAGCCAACAAAAGAAACCTTGATCGAGTGTCTTCCTATTGGCAAATTGGTGATACTGAAGTTTCCATCAATATCGGAAATGGCACCTTTTATCGTTTCGGTAGTGATTACCTGTACCGTCGCAAAGGATAGTGGGGCTTGAGAATCCTTGTCATAGATGGTACCCCGTAATGTTTGCTTGAACCCCGGAGGTAAGGGTGTGTTCGGAGTGTCTTCAACTGGCCCAATGACAATCGTCTCATTGATTTTACGATAAGTCAACTTTGATTCTTTCAACAACTCCTCAAGAGCTTCTTCTACAGTGACCTGCTTCATCTGAAGCGTCACTCTTGGAATGTCCTTAATCTGTTCGTTGTTATAAATGATATTGATATCGGTCTTTTTGATCAATTCTTCCACAGCCTCCTCAAAAGTGACCTCTTTTAAGTCCAGATCGATTTTTGGAGCTTGCCCATAAACATTCCGATATAGCAGCGAGAGCAGCACTGCCAGGCAGATTACCAGCGCCTGTCGGAACCAGGAAGTAGGAAATTTGGTTAGATTTTTCATACCTTTAAATGATTGAAAGATTTACACGTCTTTTAATTAGAAAAATTAGAATGGGAGATGTTGCCGCATTTCCCATTTTTATTGAATGATGATTTGCTCATCGTTAAATTCAAAAGTCACTGCGGTCGTTACTTCCAGCATTTTCAGAATCGCTGAGATCTGCTGTTGATTGTCAATACGACCTGTAAAGTGAAGGCTCTTGACCTTCTCATTTTCAAACTCATACGAGAAGTCATACCAGCGAGCCAGTCGCTTCATCACTTCTTCCATCGAGCTATTCTTAAACTGGAATTTTCCATCCATCCAGGATGTGTAATTGTCGGTGTTCACCGCCTGAACAGTTAAAGTCTTTTGGTCAAGTACGGCCTGCTCTCCGGGTTTTAATACTTCCTTATTGTCAGCCGTTTCCACTTGTACTTTTCCTTCTACCAGCGTAGTTTCCACAATTAACTCATCCGCATAAGCCATCACATTGAACTGTGTTCCTAGCACTCGTACCTCTTGCGTTTCACTATGCACGATGAAGGGTTTTCCTGTGTGAGTAACATCAAAAAATGCTTCTCCTGCCAGATAAACTGTTCTGGTACTATCCGTAAAGGACACCGGGAATCGAATAGAGGATGCAGCATTTAGAGTGATTTTGGTCCCATCAGCCAGCTGCAGCTGATAAGTACCTCCTTTCGGGGTTTGCAGTTCATTGTAAGCAACAACTGGTTCAGGAATATCCGCAATCTCCTCTTCGTACTGAAGTTTGCTTTGCTGATTGGAAATATTCACCGTTCCTTGTTTAATAGGTTGAGATGCTTCCTGACTCGTCAAATCAATCTGGCTTCCATCAGACAGAATCAAAATGGCTTGTTCCGAACCAGGGACAATTGCCTCATCAATTCCT
>CAXEKM010000013.1:0-4163 GCA_963996645.1 uncultured Marinoscillum sp. | reverse complement strand
CAGGAACCCTATCTCCGCATTAGGATTAGATCGCACAAGAGAAATCAACATGATATCTCGCTCCTGTCCCTGAAAAGAATCGACAGAATTGATCGTAATGTGTTTCAAGACTTCCTGATCAAGACCTAAATCCTCCAAATACTTACGAAGTATCTCTGCCTGAGCTTTGTAGGGAGCAATTATTCCAATTGTGGGAATCCGATCCTCCCTCGACATAACATCTTCCACAATTTCCTGAAGACGACTCAATACAAAACGTGCCTCCTCAACATTGTAGGTAGACAATGTTTCCTGATTAAGTTTTTCATCAAACCCACACCCAGCAGTATCTATGAACCGAACGGCTTGATCAAACAATGCTCGACGCTGAAGAATGATGTCTCCACTTCTGAGCTTCCCTTCATAAAAATGTTCATTAGAAAACTGCATAATGTCATCATGCATGCGGTATTGAACTTCAAGCATCACATCAGCATTCCACTTTTCTATGACTCTTCGAAAAATAGTTTGAGATAATCCTTCTTTTGCCGCTTCTAATGACTTCACTGTTGGAGGTAGTTGCCAATGGTCTCCAGCCATGATAATTCGCTCACTCTTCATGATTGGTATCCAGGCAGCAGGCTCCAATGCTTGTGAAGCTTCATCTATAAATAAGGTCTTGAAGGTTCTTCCCTTGATGTAGTTACTATTAGTTCCTACTAGCGTACAGGCAATTACCTGAGCTTTATTGAGCTCATCATAGATCATATGATCTTCGAGCATATGGGCTTCATCTTTCAGGCTTCGTGCTTCATCAAGGAGCATTTTCCGTTGTTGACGCTCCGCCTTACCAAAGTTGCGCTTGTACTTTCTCCCCAGATTTCGAAACTCCTCAGCTTTCTTACGAAGATCTTTGAGCATTTTAGCATCATCGTGCTCACTGAGTCGTGCGTCCAAGGTACAGGAAACCACCTCCTCAGTCACCCTGGCAGGATGTCCAATTCTCAAAACTCTTAAGCCTTGCAGTGTCAATTTTTCTGCAAGCAAATCAACAGCAGCATTACTTGCCGCTGCCACTAATACTTGCTTCTCTTTAGACACAGTATCTTTTATCGCCTCAACTAGCGTTGTGGTTTTACCTGTTCCCGGAGGACCATGCACTAAACCAACATCTTTCGCAGCATCTATAAGTGAAAGTGCCTTATTCTGACTATCATTTAACCCCGGGTGACGGAAATCAATGAGAGAAGCAAAGCGAGGTTCTGTTTCTCCTAAAAGTATCTTCGTAAGTTCCTTTAGTCGACCCTCTCTAACTGATGCCATGGAAATCATGGTGCGTTCCATTTCGTCGTAGGTGCTCTCATCAAAAAGTAAGTCCACGCCCAGTTTACCTTCATCAATCCAGTCAGGAGCGTCATCACTATTAAGAACAAGCGTCATATACTTCTCATTCACACGGCTTATGATTCCTGATGCGCTCAGCTTTCTTTTTTCATCATTCAAAAAAAGACTTGCCGATGAACCCGCTTGAAAGAAGTGTCGATTTTCTGTTTGTGATGTGCGCTCAAGTTGAAGCACCCATTTCTCGCCAGTTCCTAGATAAGACCTATCTACCACTACTGGATACCAGGTTACTCCTTCCCTTTTACGATCTTCAAGAGATCTATTTCTAATCTTATTTTCGTATTGCTTACGATCTTCTACACGCTCCTTCTTGAGCAATTGAAGAAGATGCAAAAAGTGTTCGGAATGATCCATTCTACTTTTTCAAATACTTCTGAATGGTGGTTTTTAGCGACTCCTTTTCAGCAGATATATCTGGATCGCTGTAGATTTTAAGCATCAATTCAATCAGCACTTCTTCCTCATAGCCTATTTTACTGGCTATTCGTGCACAAAACTGAATCTCTTCTTTGTATAGCCGCCCATCAATTTTCATCAATTGAACAGCATTGTAAATGAACTCATATTTCTCGTCATCCGTGAGGTTATCCAAGTCCTCTACCAGATTAGGATCTTCAAAACAGGCACTCACTTCATCTTGTGACATACCTAATGTTTCTCCAACACTTTTGATCAAGTCAATTTCGTCTTGCACTACTACCCCATCAACTTTAGCTAGTTGTACTAGTAAGTTGAGTTGAGTTCTTGCCATATTTGTTGGTCGTGCTGCGATAGGAAAGACGGTTTATTGGAGTACTTGTGAAATAATTTTTAAACTTAATGTAAAATACAGGATGAACAAAATTTTTGTTCCCACGTGGAAAACTCCCTTTAGATGAATTTCTTAGCGCACATATATCTCTCATTCGAAAATGAATCCATTCTAATAGGAAATTTCATTGGTGACTTTGTGAAAGGAAAAGCTATGGAAGAATACCCCCAGGAAGTTCAAAATGGCATTTCCCTACATCGTGAAATCGATCACTACACAGACACTCACCCAATAGTAACAGAAACAAAAAAGAAACTTCGACCTACATTTCACCATTATGCCCCTGTAATCTCAGACGTTTTTTATGATCACTTCTTGTCATCACTTTGGTCTGATTACCACAAAGAGCCATTAGCAGAGTATACCAATTGGGCTTATGATGTATTGAAAAATAATAAAAAGATGATTCCTCCCAAAGCATGGCACATGTTATCCTACATGTCTCGAGATAATTGGCTCTATAACTACCAATTCATTGAAGGAATAGATCGAGCGTTGACTGGAATGTCCAAACGCACTCCTTTTGAATCCAAAATGGAGCAGGCAAGTGATTATTTGGTTAAAGATTACGAGGCCTATAAAACTGATTTCATTAGTTTTTTTCCAGAACTCATTGCACATTGCCAGCAGAAGCTAAATACGTTTGAATAAATGAAGGAAGTTTTGTTCGTAGCAATTGGTGGCGCATTAGGAAGTGTTTCCAGGTATTTAACAGGAGTATTTCTTGCTCAGCAACTCACTAGCACCTACCCATACGCTACGCTTTCAGTAAATTTAGCAGGAAGCTTACTGATAGGTCTTTTAAGCGGTTTTTTTGTCAAATCAGGATCACCCATCACCCAGTTCATGCTGATTACTGGATTTTGTGGTGGATTTACCACCTTTTCTACTTTTTCACTTGATGGTGTTAAACTACTTCAAGCCGGAGAATACATTCCTTTTATTTCCTATGCTGGCATCAGTTTCATAGGAGGAATTTCCTTATGCATAGCAGGGTTTTGGCTGTCTGATAAAATCTTCTGATGAAACAATATCGTATATAGGTTGCGTTAATAAGCTATAACACTGTTTTATGGCCGATCATTATCAAACACTCGGTATTTCTGAACAAGCTTCGCAGGCTGAAATCAAGGCAGCATTCAAAAAATTGGCTGTACAATTTCATCCTGATAAACACGGTGGGCATCCAGAAATGGAAGAACGATTCAAAGAGATCAATGAAGCCTATCAAGTATTATCCAATCCATATGAAAAAGCAAGGTATGATTTAGCCAGACAGTTTGGTAGTTCCAGCTACACATCATACACACCGCCTCCTCCCCAGTACCATCATTCCCACTCGCACAGACCCAGAAGACCTTACGTTGACCCACGAATTAATTGGAGAGAAAACTGGATTGCGACTGCCTACGCTTTCGGATTTACTTTCATCATGGCAGTGATTGTAATGTCTGGTATTAGTATCAAGAAGTATTTTGATGAGAAAAAGCTTGAAGAGCGTTTGGCTTTAAGAAGGTCTGTATTTGAACAAGTACAAAAGAACTATGAAGTAGGAAAGGTAGAAGCCGCGCTTACTTCGCTCAATGACCTGGGTGTCTTTACGGATAAGGAGAAAGACATGAAAGAATTTAAAGAACGTGTTTATGTTGAGTTTCTGGATAAAGCCGAAAGAAGTTATAAAAAAGCCCAGTATGAGGATGCTATTTATTATTTCGAACTGATCCAAAACTATGGCCCCAGAACCACTTACGTTTTACAAGAACATCTAGCTGACTCCTACAAGAGCGCAGGTAAAATTGAAGAAGCGATTGCTCAATACAATGAGTTATTGGTGTCTAATTTCAATCTCTTGAACTCATACATGTCACTTGCTCAGATCTATCATATCTATCTTCAAAACCCAACCGAAGCTTTGGTTTATTATGAAAAAGCGAACGAGCATGCAATAAAGCTCTATAAAAGCATATAT
>CAXEKM010000012.1:0-5442 GCA_963996645.1 uncultured Marinoscillum sp. | reverse complement strand
TTAGACCTACAGGCATAATACCAGCATTGTTGATTAGGATATCTATGGTGTCTGCCTGTTCAATTTCTCGAATTGATTTATTCACGGATTTCTCCTTGGTAACATCCATTTCAATTGCCGTGATTTGAACGTTGTTTTCTATAGCATACTCTTTCAACGATTGTGCTATTGCCGAGTTCCTGTTGTCAATATCTCTAATTGCAGCAAAAACTTTATATCCTGCTTTAGCTAATGTTTTGGTAGTCAACAAACCGATTCCTCTGCTTGCTCCTGTAATTAATACCGTTTTCTTCATGATGTTTTACTGTGATGTTTATAGTTTATATATTAAAATAGACCGGTCGTCTATTAATGTTTTAAAATTTTTTAAACCAGTATTTGTGTTCTAAGAATTTTAAGAAAGTTCTTCATTGGATCCAGGGTTTTAGTCACTTTCATCCGTAATATCACTCCTTCCCAGCTATTTACTATGAAACCTGCCAACTCATCAGGAGACATGTTTGATTGTAGCTCACCTTGATTTTTGGCTTGTGTCAAACATTTGGCAAAGAGTTTTTCCATTTTTAAGAACTCATTGTTCAACAAGGATGCAAAATGAATGTTTTGACCTCCTAGTTCTGTACTTGAGTTTCCCAGCAAACAGCCTTCATTAAACTCTTTTTGAACATATATTTTTTGTACATTTTCAAAAAGTGCAAAAATCCGTTGAACAGGATTGATGGTATTGTCTTCTAGAAATGAGTTAATATACTTCAAGGTATCTTCGGAGTATCGATTAATAACCTGAACTCCAAAGTCTTCCTTGCTCTTGAAGTAATGATAGAATGAGCCCTTTGGGGTATTGGCTTCATTTAGGATTTCCATAATACCAATGCCATTATAGCCTTTCTTTGCTATTATGCTAATCCCAATATCCAATATTCTATCCCGAACTTCTGTTTTCATTGTACAAACGTAAATAAAATAGACTGGTCGTCTAGTAATTTAGAGATAAATATTTAAAAAATGATTCTGTATGGTTGATTGGCTCTTCTAAAACCGATATTACTTAGATGCTTATTATCAATTTCTTCAATCATAATCCTCATAAAACTCCGGGCATAGTTCTTTGGCAACTTCGAATGTAGCGCTGTGATTTGGTAGACGTTTTAATGAGAATTCTCCTTGAAAGGGTACCTGTGTACCATTAATGTTTGGATGAATTCCTTCGAAGGTTCCAACGATTCTTCCATTGGTATCACCGTATTCTGAAATGGTTAGATTGAAAGTCTCTGTTTCAGGATCGTCAAGATCCATTGCATGCGGAGTGTCTGTATGCATCCAAAAAGAAACACCATTTTTTATATCATATTCACCAGCGGAAAGGTAGTTGATCCTAATATCCACAAATTGTGTTGCTCCATCCAGGCAATTACCATTATATCCACCCAGATAGGTCATATTGTAAAGCGTGTCTTTTGCAGCATCTAATGGTTCGACAATACTGCGTCCAAGGAAGGTGTAAGTAGTTCCATCAATGTTTACATTGATATAATTGATTGGTCGTGGTTCCTCTTTTTTGCAAGAAAAGAGTATGTTTAATGCAAAGAATAGTGCAATTAGTTGAAACTTCATGGCTATTGGATTGTCTACATTAAATATAATGACAAATAACCTTTTTGGTTTAAGCCATGGATTTCAATAATCTCATGCCGTCAAGCCACTCACCAAATCCACTTTTAGTTTCGATGTGACCGGCATCTTTGAGAACATTTAAAGTACTTCCCCAGTCAATGGCAAATTCTGCTGCTTTAGTATAAAGAACAGCAGGGTCATCTGTGCTGGCTACCACGATAGATCGAAAAGGTAGCTTGATTCTTGGAATAGGAGCGAATCCGGTAATTTCTTTTGGATAACCTGGCTTTTCGGCATCACTTGGAGCTACTAATAAGGCACCTTTTACCTTGATGTCATATTCCTGAACTGCATGTATAAATGCAGCGACACCTATGCTATGAGCTGTAATCAAGACTTCTGATCCTGCGGCTTGGATAGCTTGAGCAATTATTGGAACCCATTCTTCCTTTTTAGGATTATGCCAGTCATTTTGTTCAATCCTCGCAAAAACAGAAGGGTCACTAGCCTCCCAAAGAGATTGCCAGTGACCCTTGTCTGAATTTTTCCATCCTGGTATATTCAGGACTTTCATTTATCCTAAGGATGCAAGACTTGCTTCCAGTGAAGCGATTTTAGCCTCAGCATCAGCTTGCTTCTTTTTCTCCATAGCAACAACCTGCTCTGGGGCACCAGCCACAAATCGCTCATTGCTAAGTTTCTTCTCTACTGATTTCAAGAATCCTTTTGTATAGTTCAGCTCTTCAGTCAACTTAGCACGTTCTGCTTCTACATCTATTTCTTCAGATACCGGAACAAATAGTTCATGCGACTTCACCACGAAGCTGAAGCAGTTGTCTGGTTTCTCTTCGATGATATCCAACTTCGATACGTTGGCTAGTTTAGCAATAGATGAACCAATCTTCTTGATTAGCTCAGGTTTATCTGTTTTTACTGCAAGTTCTAACTCTTCTTTTGGAGAGATACCTTTGCTGCTTCTAAGGTTTCTGATGTTGGAAGTGATCTCAAATAACAATTCACCTTCTTCCAATACCTGAGCATCACTAGCTTTGGTTTCAGGCCAGCTAGATACAATCAAACTTTCTTCAGTACTTCTTTCACTGATGTTTTGCCAGATTTCTTCTGTGATAAATGGCATGAACGGGTGAAGCAATTTCACTACCGACTCAAACAACTCCAAAGTTTTGTCATAAGTAGCCTGATCAATAGGCTGCTCGTAGCCTGGCTTGATCCACTCCAGGTACCAACTACAGAAGTCATTCCATACAAGTTTATAAGACGTCATCAAAGCGTCAGATAATCTGTATTTGCTGAAATGATCCTCTAGTTCCGCTTTTGCCTGGTTGAATCTGTTTTCAATCCAATCGATCGCTAGCTTATTCACCTCAGGTTGGGCCTCAGTACTGGTTTCCCAACCTTTTACCAAACGGAAGGCATTCCAGATCTTGTTAGCAAAGTTTCTTCCTTGCTCTACCAACTTCTCGTCAAACAATAAGTCGTTACCAGCAGGAGAGGAGAACAACATACCGGTTCTCACGCCATCAGCACCATACTCCTTGATCAGGTCTAGTGGATCTGGAGAGTTGCCCAATGACTTGGACATCTTTCTGCGTTGTTTATCACGAACGATACCAGTCAGATATACATTTTTGAATGGTTTTTCTCCTTTGTATTCATATCCGGCAATAATCATTCTGGCTACCCAGAAGAATAAGATCTCCGGAGCAGTTACTAACGTATCAGTAGGGTAGAAGTAATCCAATTCTGGATTCTTACCTGGAATGATTTTACCTGTCTTCTGATCAAAATACTCATCGTTGAACCCATCAAATACTGCCAAGGGGAACAACCATGAAGAAGCCCACGTATCTAATACATCCTCGTCTTGCTTTAGGTCAGTTTCAGAAATGTTGCTGTTTCCAGATTTTTCTTTAGCTAAGGCTATCGCATCTTCTATGTTTGCTGCTACTACAAAGTCATCCTCACCTTCTCCATAGTAGTAGGCTGGGATTCTTTGTCCCCACCACAACTGACGTGAAATACACCAGTCTCTTACATTGTCCATCCAGTGGTTGTAAGTGTTTTTGAATTTTGGTGGGTGAAGCAATATTTCGTCTTCCATTACCACCTGATGAGCAGTTCTGGAAATTTCTTTCATTTTGATGAACCACTGAAGAGATAGTTTTGGCTCTACCACGGTGTTGGTTCTTTCGGATCGACCAATTCTTGTGGTGAACTGCTCCTCCTTGGTTAAGAATTCAGCTTCTTTCAGATCTTTTACAATCTCTTTTCTTACAGCGAAACGATCCTTGCCTACATACTTCTCAATACCGCAGTTCTCGTTGAGTGTTCCATCCAGGTTGATGGTGTCGATTACTTCTAAATTGTGACGCTGACCAATTTCATAATCATTTGGATCATGAGCTGGCGTTACTTTTAGACATCCTGTACCGAAATCCAATTCCACGTAGGTGTCACCAATGATAGGAATCTCACGCTCCACGAAAGGAACGATCGCTTTTTTACCAATCAAATGTGCGTGACGCTCGTCATTAGGATTTACTGCTATAGCTGCATCACCTAAAATGGTCTCTGGACGAACTGTAGCGATCGTTACAACCTCATCAGAGTCTTTGATTTTATAGTTTACATAGTAAAGAGTGGCTTGTTCGCCACCTTCCTTGTAGATAACTTCTTCATTAGAAAGGGCTGTTTTTGCTTCACAGTCCCAGTTAATCATGCGAAGACCTCTATAAATAAAGCCTTTGTTAAATAGGTCAATGAATACTTTGATAACTGCTGCATAGTAGTCATCATCCATGGTAAATGCAGTACGATCCCAGTCACATGAAGCACCTAGTTTCTTTAGCTGTTCTAGAATAATTCCTCCATACTTCTCTTTCCATTCCCAGGCATATTTCATGAACTCATCACGAGAAAGGTCACTTTTCTTGATGCCTTTTTCGCGAAGCATGGCCACTACTTTTGCTTCAGTAGCAATAGAGGCATGGTCAGTACCTGGAACCCAGCACGCCTCTTTGCCTTCCATTCGAGCTTTTCTGATCAATACATCCTGTATCGTATTGTTGAGCATGTGGCCCATATGCAATACTCCTGTGACGTTTGGAGGTGGAATGACGATAGAATAAGGTTCTTTATCAGGGTTTACACTTGCCTTGAAAAAGCCGTTTTCCATCCAATATTTATACCATTTGTCCTCGGTCTGTATTGGGTCGTATTTAGTCGAAATCTCCATTGAGAAAATTAGAATTCTTTGTACATTGAATTAAGCCGGCAAATTTAAAATATTTAATCGGTAGCGAGTGAATTGTTTAGTCATTAAAGAAAAGATTTGAACAATTAACATCCAATAGGTCTTACATGTACGTACATTGCCTACTAGGTTTAAAACTTAGTACTTGTATAACCAATCAACATAATTATTATCAACCATGGAATTAAATCCCGCCCTCGAACATGCGAATTCTAACGATTTAGTTGCTGAGGATACTGGAGTGCTTTGGAAGCAACTTTTCAGTTTGGCTACACTTTATGCTTCAGTAATCATTGGATGGATTGCGTACTACAACTACCAACCAATATTATTAGAGACCTATAATTTTACCGATCTCACGCTCTTCTTATTTATAGTGCAGGGGATCATCATGGTGATTGCACCACCAATTGCTGGACGACTCGGTGATAAATTTAGAGTTAAGGCTGGTAAAAGATTACCGATCATATCAGCAGGAGTCAGCTTCGCTGCCATGATCTTTATGGCCACAGCTTTTACTTTATTTGCTCATCCTGGTCCCATCTTTAAATGGA
>CAXEKM010000011.1:0-3941 GCA_963996645.1 uncultured Marinoscillum sp. | reverse complement strand
ATGGAATGCAAATTGCCTTCATGGATTGGACCTAAAAATCTATTCCATTATGACCAATGAAACCGTGAGTAAATCAAAGACCATTTTCATCTTTGTTTCTACCATCATTTTAGGATTCGTCCTATTCGCCTTACCAAATATTTTCTTAGGTGTTTTTAAAATCAACGGTGGACTCTCGGGTATCAATCTGGCGTTGATGGGTTTCTTTCAATTCTTTTCAGTCTGCACTCTTATCCATTTTGCTCTAAAGCAATTACACATGGACTTCAAGGATATTGGACTTAAGTCAGCGCATTGGAAAACGGATACCTTGATTGGTCTTGGTGTAACAATCCTTCGAGCAATCATTGATTTTGGATTCATCACACCGAATACAGGAGGTGCATCAAGACCTGACATTCAAGAAGTAATTACATCTCTGGATGGTACCACATTAGGGTTAATATCATTGATCATTCTAGGAGTGGTCGGTGGAGGAATCACCGAAGAAATCTACAACCGTGGCTTTTTTATTACCGTCATGAAAGGTTTATTTAAGAACGAAAAGATTGGATTATGGATTTCCGTCATCGTTTCAATCTTGTTCTTCTCCGCAGGACACCTGCCCTCAAGCGATATACTCTGGTATGACATTCTAGTGGCCAGCAGCATCTACACAGCGCTTTTCCTCCTCACCGGAAGACTCACTGCATCCATCATTTCTCATGCATCATGGAATATGTTAGCCATTCTCATCATTCATTATACCTATTAACCTTAAGAAAAAAGCGTTGATCAAAACTAGCCCAACGTCCATAACAATGATACCTATTTTGAGAATATCTATAAATGAATCGTTTACAGTTGCTTCAATTGAACCAACACAAAACCGCTATCATCGTACACTACTTTGACCTAACACCTACTATCATGAACATCTCTCGTATTACAGAGCTTATCTTAATTGCCATTTTTTCTTTATTGATCATTTTCCATATACTAATCATCACATCTGTGATTCCATATGATATCGTTTGGGGAAGTAGATTATCCAGCGTCAATGAAATGATCGTTTTTGAGGCAGTATCCCTTGGGTTGAATGTGGTGTTTTTAGGAGTTATTCTGATGCATTCCCAAATCATCAAACCAATTCTTCCTAACAAAGTCATCAAAGGGTTGCTCTGGGCGATGATGGCCCTCTTCATTTTGAATACATTAGGTAATTTGACTTCTGATAATGCGTTTGAAAAAATAGTGTTCACACCGGTAACGATTTTGCTTTCTCTCAGTCTGTTTCTAGTTGCAAAATCCAAAAAGAGTGAACTCACGCCCAATAAAGCGAACTAGCCTAAGCCAAACCATTTATTTCACTTAACGTTATACTTATGAGTTACATTTGATCTCTTTAGTATTATGAAACACTACCAGCCAAATAGAAAAGGTTTTATTGTTTATCTACTGGGGATTTTTATCATCATTCCTATTACAGCATGTCTACTTGATAATAGCATCATTACGGATAAGCCTTTCATACTACTACCACTATTAAGTCCTTTCCTTTTGGTGCTTTGGATCTATGTGAGCACTACTTACAGGATTGACAACACAACGCTTTATTACAAATCTGGATTTTTAAGAGGAAAAGTAGAAATCTCTAAAATTCGAGAAATTCTCAAGGGAAAAACCATGTGGTCAGGAACCGCTAAAGCAGCTATGGCTAAAAATGGGCTGATCATTAAGTACAATAAGTATGATGAAGTCTATATCGCTCCTGTCAGCAATGAGAAAATGATTGAAGACCTACTGACTGTCAATAGCAACATTAAAATTTCTGAGTAGCAATCGTTTCTATAATGTAAGAATACTGGGTTCACAAGATGGGGTTTTCATCTAGATGTTAAACCAACTTGACAGTTCTTGGTTATTAAAGCTGAAATGAAAACCATGCACCTATCCTTTAAAAATACATTTTTTGCGCTCGGCACCCTTATCGCCTTTGTGTTCATACTGTCAGTAGCCAGCAAATTATTGATCCCTCTGGCTTACGCCTTACTTATTGCCATTACCCTCTACCCGATCGTTCGGCTACTAAACCGAAAAGGATTTGCCCTGGTATGGGCAATACTAACGACTATGCTTACTGTAGTAGTTGTCATAGGCTTATTGATTTACTTTTTCTCTTCTCAAATAATTGATATCGCTAGCAATTATGGGGCTTTCACTGGGAAACTTCATGATCTATATATCAACCTCATGGAATTTGTAAATGAGAAAATTCAATTCATTCCAGATATTAAATCGGAAGAAATCAAAGAAAAGCTATTGAATGCCCTCAATGAGAAAGGCATGCCGATGGTCTCAGATACTATCAGTTTCACCAGCACGTTGTTGAGTTTCACCTTATTAACGATCATTTATAGCTTCTTAATTTTACTTTACAACAAACAGTTTACAATAGGATTAACGAAAGCGGTACCTGAAAAAAGTAGAGATCAGTTTAAAAACACGTTACAACAAGCACAGAAAGTAGGTCAAAAATATCTTACCGGAATGGGGCTTTTGATGCTCATTCTCGGCACTTTAAACACGATTGGCTTGCTAATTGTCGGGATAGATTATGCCTTCTTTTTCGGATTTCTTGCCGCCATTTTGGCCATCATCCCTTACATAGGAACTTTCCTGGGAGGTTTACTCCCTACGCTTTATGCCTTTATGAGTTACGATAGCTACTGGTATCCCATTGGGGTGATCATTGTCTTTTGGTTTGTTCAAACCCTGGAAGGAAATTTCCTCAGTCCAAAAATCGTTGGTGGCAACCTGAATCTCAATGCCATGACTGCCTTAATTTCATTGATAGCCGGTGGTTTTCTTTGGGGTATTTCAGGAATGATCCTATTTCTACCATTCATGGCCATCTTCAAGGTCTTTTGTGAAAACTATGAAGAGTTACATCCTATTGCTGAGTTAATGTCTGACCAGTCAGGTGATAAAACATCCACCTTCAAGGTCATTGATAAGATCAAAAATAAGGTAGCTGGTTAATTGCCCATTCTATGGTATCTTGAGGTGACCAAATAAACAAATGAACCTTAAAGATCACTGGTTTTATTCGGGCCTTCTGCTGGCTTTTGCTTTCGCTGTATTGGCCTTAACCACCTCCAACTTCCTCTTCAAGTCTGGAACTGCTGGAGTCGGAATCATCGTAATCACACTTCTTCAGATTCAACAAAAGGGATCAAAAGCAGACTGGTGGATAGCAGGTGCTTTTGCATTCTCCATTTTGGGAGATTGGTTTTTAACACATATGCAAGGTGACTCTTCGATGTTCATTAAGGGCATCGGCTTGTTCTTTTTAGCTCATGTGGGCTATCTAACTTATGCATTAATCAATGGCAAAATGAATTGGCGATTTACGAGCCTGTTGCTTGCTGGATTTTTAACCTTTTTCTTCCTTACGTTAGAGCCAGAAATTTCGGATAAAGCGCTGATGATTGCTGCACTCATTTATTTACTGGTATCATGTTTTTCCATGGGAGCTGCTATTGGTTCTCAAAACATCCCAATAGTTAAATGGACCTACCTTTTGGGAATTCTATTAATCCTACTATCAGACACAATTATATCCTTTAAGGAGTTTGTTGGATACCACGCCTTTGATTTTCTGATACTACCAACTTATTACCTTGCTCATATTAGCATTACATTTTCGGTAATGAAAAAGGCTGAGAGCGAATAGTCAATTACGACCATTCTCAATGTTTCCCCTGACATAAGTCATCCATAATCAGTATATGACCTACATAATTTTGCGGTTGGTTTCAAAAGCGAAAATTATGCAAGCGAAGAAAGTAGAGATCATGGCACCAGCAGGTTCATTTGAATCATTAGCGGCAGCACTCAATGCTGGATGTGATTCGGTGTACTTCGGCGTAGAGCAACTCAATATGCGTGCTCGATCCTCT
>CAXEKM010000010.1:0-3234 GCA_963996645.1 uncultured Marinoscillum sp. | reverse complement strand
GAAAATGTAATTATTGAAGCATCCTTTATCGAAAATGTTTCCTTAATGGAATGTGCTGTCAAGTCATTGCGTGTAAGAGGTAATAGGCAAATAACAAAAGGTGGACTTTTTTCTCGAAATAAGATTGGCAGTCTTAAAAATGTTGATTTAACAAATAAAAATGAGATTGACGAATTGGTCTTGTGTGGTGATTTAAAGATTGATAACTGCCAGTTTCCAACCGGTCCAAACTTTGCTCATATCTATGAACCTTCTGTAGTTTATAAAGAGTGTTTGAAAACAATTGAAAAAAACTGGATCGGTGAAAAACAAAATACCGGGATAACTGAAATAAAAAAGTTCTATCTAGACAAACAGGTGGAAAACCAAAAAGAAGACTTCATCACCTATCAAAATAATGAATACTTGGAAGACAAAATTAATACTACCATCTATGAGGTCTTCTCATTAATTAAAGAGGTTAATCATAAAATGATGATTTCTAAATGAATTTGGCCCCGCTGGTGCGAGCTTGTAGCTCGTCCTACACCCCCTCCTCTTCAAACATCCACGTTTCTGCCTTCAAAAACGTCTGAAAGATCCTTTACTCCATGTTTCTGCTCTTCAGATAGGTCTGAAAGCCCCAAACATCGGTGTTTCTGTCTTTCTAGACTGTAGAAATGCCCAAACATGCATGTTTTGATCAAATTCATGCCTACAGGAAGCCCAAACACGCGTGTTTGGGCCTCTCTAGCTTTCCGGGTGACTCCAACATGCATGTTGGAGTCAAAATAGCCTCAAAACTACTTGTAAGAATCTACCTGCGTGATCAGCTCCTTGTATGCCTGGATCAACGCTTCACTCCCACTGATCTGCACATGGGCAAACAGCATGGTGAAAAGCTTATTGATCGAATCAGTCAATGCCGGAGCGGTACTCGTAGCTGCTTCTGTGTCGCCAGATGCTGTTACTTCTTTAAAGTACTCCACCGTGGTGGCTTTGAAGGCATCGTTGGCTGCTTTCAGCGGTGCTATCCACCGAGACACTGCCGGCAATGGTCCCAGCTTCAGTCCTTCCAGCTCTTTGAGCATGTTGTCCGTCTGGGCCGTTTGCTCGTCGTAAGTCATACGGTTTAGACTAAAGCCATACTCCGAGGTGATTTTCACCAGGTCGTCTACCAGCCCTTTGGCTCCGCCCTTGTGCGGAAAGAGCTGTTCGGCTTCTACACTTTTGAAAAAACCAGAGTTGAGCGTATCACGAGTGCGATCCAGCATGGGTTTGTCCGAGATGGCTTTGGCACGGATCATCCCCTCTTTGAATGCATCGAAGTGCGCTTGCACATCGGCTACCTGAGGACTTACTTCGGATAGATTTGCGGTGGTGCTGAGCACACCTTCGGTAAATGTTTGGAGCTGCGCGATTCGCAGCTGCGGAACAGTTATCATTTTCATGGCAATAAATATTAGTTAATAAAAAATAAGCTTAGAAGATAACGCTTTTAGGATTTATTGTCAATAGTGGTGGGTAACGTTATCACACATCACTTGTCAAGACTGAGATGATTCCTTATTTTCGAACAACTTGAAAAAGCTGATCCGAATAAGTGATGATCAGTTTTAGCTTAAGACCAGTCCATATGATAACTACCAAACCTATTGCAATTTCCAAAAACAAGCTTTTAGCTATCACCCTCTTGAGGTATGCAAAGAAAAGATGGTGGATGATTTTTGCCTTACTCTTCTTCGGCATATATCTAAGTCTGAAAGAAAACCCTGAGAAGTTCGATACCTTTTTCATGTTCTTCTGTTTGCTTTACCCCTTGCTCATTGTCATACAGTATTGGTTTTGGGTCAATTCAGCTCAAAACAAGGTATTTTTATCAGAGCGTATTTATGAAATACACGAGAATAAGATTACTGCTCGGGTAGATGCAGATACATTTTCTACAATAGATAAGATGCATATTATCTCATATGATTTTCTGCTTGGCTCTTACCTGCTATACCTCTCTAAAAGCCAGTTTTTCTACATCCCAGCAGACGCTTTTGTTTCTGAAAGTGATCTCAAGTGGTTCAAAGAACATTATATCGAACATTGATTGATGGTCATGAAAAATGCGCTTATTTCAGTTATTATTCTCATTATCTTACTCGTTGTACCATATAAGTATGATATCCCCGTCTATTACTCCTATTTTGGACTAGGAATAGTATATCTAATTTCAGAACTCATTTACGTTAGATTATTTAAAAAAAGAATTACTGGAGAGCACATTTTCATTCTTAAATCCAATGTTTGGATAGGCTCCTTTCTAGCTATGGTTTCAATAATTTACGTTTTTAGCCTTCAGCCTCATAATGTCTGGACAATCACAGCAATGATCTTATTGGCGCTTAGTGCACTCTCCAAAATGAATAGAGAAAGAAAAGCTTACTATCAAGTAACTTCGGAGGGTGTTTGGAACCTGCATACCCAAGAGCATTTTATTAAACCTGATCAAATTACAGGCATAAGGATTAGCCAAGAAGAAATAGCGATTGATACAATTGAATACACTAATCATTTAAAGGCCAAACCCAAGCAATTAAAAAGCCCAACCTGGGATGAATTGACCAAACGATTTTTCGAGTTAAAAGAGGTTTGGTTAAAAGAAGAAGTTCAATCCGAACAATAGATTTTGTAATGCTTGCGTTCTACTCTCCACTTGTGTGAGCTCATACCTCAGCTAATCTCACTCCCTATGCCGGGCGCCCCCGAATCTTTCGGAAATCACATCCTTCATACAGGAATAAACTAGATTCTAGGGGAGTCTAAATCATAGCTAGTTGCATTAGATCCCCTTAGAATTACAGTTTAACTAGTTCTTTGTATTGCTATTTCACGACGTAATTCAGGGAATGACGACTGCAGATAACTTTCCTACCCTCACTCCCTATACCGAGCGCCCTCGATTCAGTAGACGAGTGATTGCCTTTTAAGCTATTCTGTTGATTCTAGGGGAGTCTAAATCACAATTATGCCTTAAATAAAGTACTGATAGTTTATTTCTCAACAATGGCCACTCCTGTAAAATCAACTCCTCTCTCATCACCAAGAAATGGAGTTATTTCTTCACCATTTTGCCAGATGTAACTTCCAAGCCTATAATTATCACTATCCAACTTAATTGCAGTTACAAAAACATTACCATCAATTACTTCAAAACTCGTGGATGCAAATCGCTCATTTGGAGCATCCGATGGAGGAAGTGGTATT
>CAXEKM010000009.1:0-4260 GCA_963996645.1 uncultured Marinoscillum sp. | reverse complement strand
TTCCATGAAGGCTTGCGCTGTAGCATCTACGTCATATGCAGCATCGTGGGCGTCATCAAAGGGCTTTCCGAATAGTTTTTCGTACAATTCGATAAGTCGAGGCATCTTAAGACGCCCGTTACCCATTCGGATATCACAAAATTCTTTCGTATCAAGACCAGTATCGATGTTTGGATACCCTTCCAGTAGGTTTTCTTGCTCTGTTCGCAAGTATTCCGCACCGATGATCTTGTTGTCGAACTCAATGTTGTGTCCAATCAGTACTTCTGCACGCCTAACATCCTCAGAGAAGATGTCTAGTACTTCTTTGAGATCTTTACCAACTTCTAAGGCACGGTCTGTAGATATTCCATGGACTTTCTGAGAGTTGAAGGGAATGGTAAATCCATCAGGTCTAATGATGTGATTCCCTTGAGAAATTAGATTTCCCTCAGGACCATGAAGCTGCCAGGCAATCTGGACAAGTCTTGGCCAGTTGTCAAAGTCAGTTAATGGAGCATTCTGGTTTCTTGGTAAACCAGTTGTTTCCGTATCAAAGATTAAGTACATGCAGCGTGGTGGTTTGCTTTTCTTAACAACCAACAAAATAAAAAAAATCCCGCCACCTATTCTCTTTTGAGGACAATCAATTTAGAGGTTGTGGAAAACTTTTTGGTCAAAAGTCAAGGGGTGTTTATCGAATGATAGGAGATAAATGGATTCACAAATACATAGCTTCTGGTATCATCAATCTTATTTAGTGAAAATGGATTTAGAATACGATCAAAAACACTGTAAAGTATATTACCATGCAGATATACAGGCGGTTCATCTGGAATGGAATGGTTTTTCTACACCGGCCCAATTCAAAGAGGCTTGTGAAAAAGCATTGGAGTTAATTGTAGCTAAAAAGTCAAATAAAGTTATTGCTGACAATAGAAAGTCCAGTGTGGTAAGTCAGGAGAATCAGGATTATCTAACCAATGTGTGGTTTCCAGCTGCTTTTGAAAAAGGATATAGATCTTCGGCGATTGTCGTTGCGGAGAATGTCTTAAACCAGATGTCGGTAAAGAATATCGTCCAAAAAATGGATCAAGGAAAATTTGAAGTGCAGCATTGTCAGTCAGTAGATGAAGCAAGAGATTGGCTGGCATCAAAATAAAATAGAGGCCGTACAAATACTTTTGAGACGGCCTCTTTAGTTCTTTTATTCGTTTCTAAGAGAGGAAACAGGGTTTGCTCTGGCAGCCTTCCAGCTTTGGATGCTCATGGTTAGCCACGCTATGGTACAAGCAGCAATTCCTGCAGCTAAGAATACCCAAACTTTAATATCGGTTCTGTAAACAAAATCGTCAAGCCATGCTTTCATCGCAAAGTAGGAGATAGGAGAGGCTATCAAGAAAGCAACTGCTACTAGTTTGATGAAGCTCATGGATAACCTGTTAACGATATGTGCTACAGTTGCCCCTAGCACTTTTCGGATACCAATTTCTTTGCGTTTTTGCTCTGCGGTGAATGAGGCAAGTCCGAATAAGCCTAAGCATGCAATGAAAATAGCTAAGAAGGCAAAAACGCCAAAAATCTGACCTACTTTTTGTTCGTTAGCATAGATACGGTCAAATCGCTCATCCATAAAGCTGTAAGCAAAAGGTTGTCCAGGAGCCATTTTGTCCCATATTCCTTCCAGGTATTTAATAGTTGCTTCAGTTTCAGTAGGCTCTATTTTCAATGCTACATAACCAGTCCTTTTGCCAATGTGGAAGACTAACGGATTGATGTTTGATCTTAGTGATTCGTAATGGAAGTCCTCTACTATGCCAATCACGCGATAGCTCACTGCATACATGGAATCCTGATCTCCTCCATGATTGGAAATGAAATCTCCAACTTTGATATTCATCTGATTGGCAGCCGTTTGATTAAGTATTGCAGCTGTTGAATCAGTTGGATACTCTTTCGAAAAGGCTCTTCCATCCACGATTTTCATATCTAATGTGCTCAGATAATCGAAATCGATATAATGATTGCTTAGAATATGAGTTTCATTGGTGTTGACGTTCTTTCCTGGGTAATAAACGTTGTTATTATTCGAAGTTCCTACTGGTAGGAAAGAAGCTACAGTTGCAGCCTTTACCCTTGAGTCTCTTAGTGCTTCATTCTTAAAAGCTTGAACATTGTCTCTTAGAATCCAGGCATCATTGATCATTAATATCTGATTTTTATCAAAGCCCAATTTCTTGTTTTGAATATAAGAGAGCTGGTTGAATACAATGGCCGTCCCAACGATCATGATGATGGAAACGGTAAACTGCATCACTACCAAAACACTTCTTAATCCACCACTCTTAAATCCTAAATTTAGTTTGCCTTTTAAGGTCTCAGCAGGTCTGAATTTGGATAGATAAAATGCAGGGTAACTTCCAGATAATAACCCAACTACAATCATGATTAAAGCTATAATGACTAAAAACTGAGTGGAAAATAGTTGCGAGATTTGTAGATTCTTTCCAGCCAAATCATTGAAATAAGTCATTAGCAGTGAAGTGAGACCAAGTGCTAAAATGGTTGAAATCAACGAAATCAACATGGCTTCTGAAATAAACTGTTTGATTAGCTGTCCTCTAAAGGCGCCCATTACCTTTCTGATTCCAACTTCTTTCGCCCGATTGGCTGAACGAGCTGTGGCTAAATTCATAAAGTTGATACATGCTAAAATCAAGATGAATAATCCAATTGCAGAGAAGATATACACATACTTGATGTCACCATTGGCCTCCAATTCACCTAGTTTATCGCTGTATAAATGAATGTCTAATAAAGGCACTAGATACAAACCTGCATAATCTCCTTGGGCTTGAAATTGTTCCATATCCAGATTCATAAACTGCTTAATCTCTGGACCAAGTTTGGTATCTATCAAATGCGGAAATTTAGCAGTAAGTTCTTCAGGTTGAGTTCCTTCTGAGAGTTTTAAGTAAGTATTGAAATTAAAACTCATCCACATTTTACCTTTAGCTTCCTCACGATCTAGCATCGTTAGCATGACATTGTAATGGAAGTGGTTATTATCTGGAAGGTCCTTGTAGACACCTGTTACTTCATAATCCTCTTTGTTGTCAAGAACTACCATTTGTCCCACAGGGTCCATTTTGCCAAATATTTTGGTAGCCGTGGTTTCGTCCAATACCAGTGTTTTTGGTCTGCTTAAGCAGGTTTCTGGATCTCCATACAATAAGTCTACACCCCAGAATGTGAAGAAGTTGGGGTCAGAGAATACAACATTTTCTTCTTTGAAAGTCAACTCTTGCCCTTTTCGTTTGATGAACCAATTGCCAGAAGTTCTGAATCGGAAAGCATCTTCCACTTCAGGATAGTCAGCTTTCATAGTTTCTGCCGCCGGAGCACTCATCAGTGCGGTGATGAATTCATTCCCATTAATGGATCCACTGAAATCCATACGGTAGATGTTTTGTGCATACGGCGATGCTTTGTCATAGCTGAATTCATCTGATACAAAAAGTGAGATGAATAAAAAGCAAGTAAGCCCGATGGATAGTCCTAGAATGTTGATAGCACTGTAGAACTTTTGCTTCCGGAGATTTCGGAAAGCAACAACTATGTAATTGCGAATCATGATTCTATTAGTTTGGTTTGAGTTGATCTTTAGGTTTCTAAGCATTAGATGCAAAGAGTTGGTGACAGGTTGCATCAGTGTAATACTATTTATTAAATGGTATTATGTAATGCAAGGTTGTGATAGAAAGGGATATTGTGATGAAGGGTTAGAAAAAGGGGTGAAGGGGGATTATTGGAGATTAATTTTCTTTTAACTTAAGTTCTTCAAACTCAGGATGATTGAAAATAATTTTGTTGTAGTCCAGGATGTACTGGTCCTCTTTTCCTTGACGGATATTGACACGGTTGAATAATGGGACTTCATTGTTGAATTTCCAGTCTTCAAAATGCACACAAATGACTTCACCTTTTTTATATGGATTGGCTTGAGCAATTCCAGCCATTAGATGAGTTTTTTTATCGAAATAAAGGCGTACAGGTAGTCCTAAATGATCAGATCCAATGAGTTGTGCACATTGCTGATCAAAGAATACAGTGTCCTCAAGCTGCTTTAAGTCGAAATAACGCTTATCAGGTTGCAGCATCATCTCATGGAATTCATGTGCTTTTAATACAGCAATGATAGCATTTGACAATGGTCCCTGATTGGTAAAGTTGGTATCTAATCCAAAGCCTTTTTCCTTAGTCTTTATTAGAGCATAAAAT
>CAXEKM010000008.1:0-2757 GCA_963996645.1 uncultured Marinoscillum sp. | reverse complement strand
TTAATTTTTTCAAATACATTCGTCTCACTCTTGAAGAAATTCAAGAGATGTTAAACCTAATTCAAAACGACTGTAAAATGAGAAAAGTTAGCTACTTAGCTTCACTTGCACTAGCTACGTGCGTCCTATTCACTTCATGTTCTAATGAAGGTGATGTTGTAAAACAAGACGAAGTATCGGATGCTGTAATGGCAAAATTGGTAAATGCAGGATTTGATGTAACAAATCAAGCACCAATTGTATTTGAAAACGGATATCTCGTAGAAGGTGATATCTACATGACCGATGCTGATATTGACAACTTGAAAGAAGGTTTGAGACTACCTGTAGAAGAGCAATATAGCACTGACAATTTGGTGTCTACTTCTGGAAATAGAGTAATCACTGTTTATGCTCCTGTTGGGGGTAGAAATGGTTACAGTTCAGGTATGATTGCTGGTCTTGATTTGGCAATTGCTAGATACAACGCACAAAACCTGGAAATTTCTTTCCAAAGAGTTACTTCTTCTGGAGGTGCTGATATTTCGATGACACGTCTTAGTAAAAGAGACGAAAGAAGAGGCGTTCTTGGTTCTGCTGGATTCCCAACTGCTTCAGGTGATCCATACAACCAAATTAAAATGAGTGGTATCCTTGAGTCTTCATACGGACTTAGCACTGAAGGAATTGCTACAATCATTGCTCATGAAATGGGTCACTGTATCGGTTTCCGTCACACAGACTTCTTCGACAGAAGCATCTCTTGTGGTGGTGGAACTTCTAACGAAGGTGACGGTGGTGTAGGTGCAAACCATATCCCTGGAACTCCAACAGGAGCTACAGCATCTGCTAAATCTTGGATGCTTGCTTGTACAGATGGTGGCGATAGACCATTCAACAATGCTGATGAAACTGCTTTGGATTACTTATACTAAGAGATTCTTCAAATAAACAATTTGAGACATCCGCTAATTGGTGGATGTCTTTTTTTATACTGTATGTACATTGATTTGTTTCAATTGACCTACCGGCTATGTAAATATTTAAAGGGAGAGGGTTCTTTAAGAGCCCTTTTTTTATTTTAGAGGATATGAAGATTGCTAATCAGCACGTGTCTGCTTCCTTCAAAACGAAAGGCGCAGAATTAATCAGCCTAGTAAAAGATAATCAAGAATATTTGTGGCAAGCCAATCCAAAACATTGGGGACGACATGCTCCTATTTTGTTTCCCGTGGTTGGTAAACTGAAAAACGATCAGTTTACCGTGGATGGTGTAGAATACCCTATGAGCCAGCATGGGTTTGCCAGGGATAAGGAGTTTGAAATAGAAAAACATAACTCTGATTCCATCACTTTCATTCTAAAATCTGATGCGGAAACCTTGAAGGTATATCCTTTCAAGTTTGAGTTGCGAATCTGTTACGAGTTGATCAATTCTTCCATTAAGACTACCTATTCTGTTATCGATGCAGGAAAGGGACCAATGTTATTTTCTATCGGAGCACATCCGGCGTTTAATTGTCCCATGACTGCTGATGAAAAGCGATCTGATTATTGGTTGCAGTTTGAATATGCAGAGTCCCTAGAGACCCATTTATTGGAAGATGGGTTATTCTCCGGTGAAAGGGAAAAGGTCAACATGAGTGACAATAAGCTGCTGATCAAAGATCATTTGTTTGATAAGGATGCCTTGGTGTTGAAGCGATTTAAGTCTGAGCGAGTGCATTTGTACAGTCCACATAAAAAATGGTTGACTTTTCACATGGCAGGGTTTCCCTTTTTAGGTATTTGGTCCAAAAGCCAGGAGTCTCCATTTGTATGTATTGAGCCCTGGTTCGGTCTCGCAGACAATGCTTCACATAATCAGAAGCTTATCGACAAAGAAGGAATTATCCTTTTGAAACCAAAAGAGACATTTTCTTGTAATTATACCGTCGAATTATTCTAAACAGTCAGTAGATGAAATACAAAGTTGTTCTCATTCTAGCGCTTATTGGCGTGACTTTGAAAGGTTCAGGGCAAGTGGATCTTTCTTACTATTTACCAACCACGGTTAGTTACAATGAAGAGATTCCTACTCCTAAAGATGTATTGGGTTACGAAGTAGGTGAGTGGCACGTGAGTCATGATCAGCTCATCTATTACATGAGAACCTTGGCAAAGGCTACTGATAGAATTGAGATCAACGAGTTTGCCAAAACTCATGAAGGAAGACAGTTGATGCAGCTGATCATTACGCATCCTTCCAACCGTGATAACTTAGAAGAAATTAGAAAGACACATGTAGCATTGACCGATCCTAATTCAGGAATTACTCCTGATCAGGTAAAACTCGTACATTGGATGGGTTATAGTATTCATGGCAATGAGGCCAGTGGATCCAATGCTGCTTTGATTGCTGCTTATTATTTGGCTGCGGCTGAAAGCGCTGAAATTGAGGACCTACTGAAGAATACGGTAATCGTTTTTGATCCATCATATAATCCGGACGGATTGCAGCGATTTAGTACCTGGGTGAATATGCATAAGTCTGCCAATCTGGTGTCAGACCCTGCATCAAGAGAATTTGACGAGGTATGGCCTGGGGGAAGAACGAACCATTATTGGTTTGACCTGAACAGAGATTGGATGCCAGTTCAGCACCCAGAATCCCAGGGAAGAATAGAGCAGTTTCATTATTGGAAACCAAATGTGCTAACTGATCACCATGAAATGGGGACTAATAGTACATTCTTCTTTCAGCCAGGGATCTTAGCTCGTAAGAATCCATTAACACCT
>CAXEKM010000007.1:0-3027 GCA_963996645.1 uncultured Marinoscillum sp. | reverse complement strand
TTAAAGATAGCTCTGGCAATAAAGGATTACTTTTTCAAAATATCATCGGCAACCTTTCTGGCATCCAGGCAATATTTATCATTGCCTTCCAATTTCCATTCGCCAGTTTTCTCAATGTAGTATTTCACCGTTTTTTCTACAACCTTATCATACCCTCCATATGATTTCAACATCTTCTCTACTTCTTCCTGATATCCTTTTCTACTTAGATCTCCTGATTGAACCAGGTCCCACTGCCTGTTAATCCACTTCAATTTCTCTTTGTAAATTGGTGCATTTGTTTTGTAGGCCATTAAAAAAAGCGAGAGTGCTTTTGCTTCTGGAGTGGGTTTTTCTATTCGCTTTTTCATATTTACAATGTATTGTAATGGGCTGATGTGTTTTCTTTCGATTGCAAATCTAGGTATCCTTCCAGTCGTATCATACTTTAATCGGATAATTGCTGGTGTCTATGGTGGGTTAGCTGTAAACTCGTGTTATGACCATTTCTAGATTTCTGGAAGACAGAATACTACAGTTTTGAGGCTTCCTACACTTCCGGAAAGCCCAAAACTCGGGTTGTTGGCATTTCTAGATTCACGGAAAGCAGAAAACTAGAGTTTTGACGCTTCCTACACTCCCGGAGAGGTGAAATCTCCAGTTTTGGGTGTTTTAGAGATTTTGGAAAGTGGAAAATGCACTGTTTAGTTAGTTGGGGCTTTATGGAATTACAAATTCCTTAACTCTTTACATTCGGATTTCAAATCCGAATGAGCGGGATCTATAAATAGAAAAAGCCAGCAAGTGCTGGCTTCTTCATCTATCAATTTGCATTTTCAATTATTCGTACCTCAAAGAAGTGACTGGATTAGAATACGCAGCCCGAATGACATGAAGGGAAATGGTAATCATTGCGACAACCAAGGCCATCACACCTCCCAACAAGAAAACTAATGGGTTTATAGATATACGATAAGCAAACCCTTCTAACCAGCCTGCTAAATAGATCCAGGTAAATGGCACCGCAATTACGAAAGAGATGAGTATCAAGATCCCGAAGTTTTTGGATAGTAAGAGCATTAAATCTTTAGAGCTGGCTCCCAATACTTTTCTTATTCCAATCTCCTTGATTCGTCGGTTGATGGATATACTTGCCAACCCAAATAGTCCCATACCCCCAATCATAATAGCCAAAACAGCAATGATGGTGATAATGGATCCCAGTTGATTATCTGCTTTGTACAACTCCGCAAAATGATCATCCAAAAACTCGTACTCAAACGGATAATTACTCACAAACTGATTGTACACGCTTTCGACTTCTTTGATACCCTGCGCAATATTGGAGCCATTGAGCTTAACAGACATCTCACTGTATCCCCAATCAGAGTGAACGACCATCGACAGAGTATTGACTTTGTAGTGTAAAGAATTGAAATTGAAATCCTCTGTAACACCAATGATAGTACCCAATGAATCATCTGGATACCAACCATGTCCTACACGCTGGCCCAGTGGATCTTCAAAACCTATTTCTTTAGCAAAAGCTTCATTGACAATAAATGCCAATCCATTATCCTTTGCATGCTCCTTACTGAAGGTCCTGCCATCCTTAAGTTTAATATCGTATACATCGAGATAGTCATAGTCTACCACCACATTAGATGGTGTAAAATCAACTATCCCGGTATCTTTCTTAACCTTAAAGCCCCACTGATGAAAATTATTACCAATTCGCTGACCTGAAGCCGTCACACCAAGAACATTCGATTGCTTCAAAAGCTCATCTTTAATCTGCTGATAGTTGTCACGAGCATCATAGTTGAGACTGACCACCATGATATGATCTGTACTATAGCCAATATCCTTGTTTTTCATAAAGTTTAGCTGCTGAACGACGACCAACGTACAGACAATCAAACCTACCGCCAGCCCGAATTGCAACACAATCAACGAACTTCTGAAAAGGGACTTTTTCTCTCCTGACTTCAAGCCTTTCAATACGGTGACTGGCCTGAATGATGACAAATAAAGCGCTGGATACATTCCCGTGACAATACCAAGTGCCAAAGTGAAGAGAAAAGCCACCACGATAAATTTAGAACTCACAAACTGAAGCATGGAGAAATCCCGATCGATCAAAATATTTAATGAAGGGATTGAGATAAAATCAATCACAATAGCCAGCACGAAAGCAATTAAGGCCATGATGGTAGACTCCAATATGAACTGGAAAAACAGCTGATTGCGCAGTGCTCCAATGGTTTTACGAACTCCAACTTCCTTAGCTCGTGTACTTGCCCGGGCTGTCGTCAGGTTCATAAAATTCACGGATGCAATGATCAGAATAAAGACTCCAATCAGGACAAATACATCTATGTAAGTGCCATTGAATTTTCGATGGTTATTGTAATCATGCTCAATATCTGTAGAAGCTAAATGCACATCTTCAAGAGGCTGCAAGAACAGCTTGTAGAAATCATTAATATCCTCATTGTCCATCATTCTGGATAAGTACTCTGGATATCGCTGAGCCATATCCTCCAAATTGGCACCATCATTTAAGATGAAATAGGTGTTGAGATGGTTACTACCAAACCTGTGATCAAAATCAGCCGGATCATCAGTACCTAAGTAAATACTACACAGCATATCAAATTGCAAATGCGAACCATCAGGAACATCTTCTAATACCCCAATAACAGATAAGAGATCGCCATCCATTTCAAACTGCTGCCCTACCACATCAAGTGTTCCAAATAATTTGGTAGCCGTAGACCTGGTTATATACGCCTCCTTTCCATCCATTTTTCCTGATGGATCTCCTACTATAATCGGGAAATCGAAAATGGATAAGAACGTACTATCCACACCACGAACTTTATCAATCATGAAATGCTTGTCACCTACTCTGGCAGGTTGATTACGAAAAGACCAGAATCGTGTATACGTTTCTATCTCAGGAAACTCCTCTTTCATGGTTGGTCCCATACCTGGCATAGAAAGCGCCACTTTTTGAGTGTTGGTACCTGGAAAAGACTGCACCTC
>CAXEKM010000006.1:0-6178 GCA_963996645.1 uncultured Marinoscillum sp. | reverse complement strand
GTTTTGTTAGATCGAAGAATAGACTCTGAACAATACACCGCCTATGTGGGAGCTGATAATCTAGCTATCGGTAAAGAAGTTGCTCGCTACATAGCAGGACATTTAGGTGAAAAGGGTAGGGTTTTGGAATTATATGAAACACAAAGTATAACTCCCTTTGCAGATCGTCATGCCGGCTTTCAAGAAGAAATTAAGAGCTATCCTAATATTCAAGTTGACACTTGTAGAGCAATGACAAATGGAAAGCAGAATTACATCAACCTGATCAAGAATAAGCAATACGATTTAGTATTTGCAGCAACAGACGTTGCAGCAGTCCATGCATATAATATTGCTGATTCCATTGGAGTTGCTAGTGTCATGGACTTTATAGGTATTGATGGACTACCCGGTCCTAATGCAGGATTGGATTTTGTTGAAAAGGGTATACTTAAAGCGTCATTTTTGTATCCTACTGGGGGAGATGCCGCAATCAACTTAGCGTCATCGATTTTGCATAATCAACCTTTTGAGAAGGAGAATATTCTTCAATCAGTGGTCATTGATAACAATAATGTGAAGTTGATGCAGCTTCAGTCTAACAAGCTTATTGATCAACAGAAGAATATTAGAGACTTGGGAGACAAGCTCAATGTTATTACCAATGTTTTTAGAACCCAAAGGATCCTCACTTATTTATTCGCTGCAGTAATGCTCACTGCCATAGTACTTGGAGCATATGCTTTTAAGTCGCTTGTCGACAAAAGAAAAACCAATCAGGAACTTGAACGCATAAATGAAAAGGTTGTCACTTATTCTGAAAGGGCTGAAGAAGCAAATCAACAGAAACTAACCTTTTTTACTAATATATCCCATGAATTCCGAACACCTTTAACGCTTATGATCTCACCTTTAGACGATCTAATTGAGCGTAAGGATTTGGCTCATGTGCGTAAGGATTTAGGATTGGTAAGGACCAATGCTTTACGCTTGCTCAGATTAGTTAATCAAATCATGGACTTTAGGAAAATTGATGTTGGTAAAATGCAAGTGAGAGTTACAGAGTCTGATTTAGTGTCCTTTGTAAATGAAATCATTGATGCCTTTCAAGGAGCCGCTCAGAAAAAGGGGGTTAAGCTCTCATTTATTCATGAGACTGATCTAATTCCATTATGGTATGATCGAAGCATGTTGGATAAAGTTCTATTCAATCTACTTTCCAACGCCCTTAAGTTCACATCTAAGGGAGGTAGGATAAATGTAAAAATGGAGCACAATCACCTTGAAGATTATGTCCTAATTATTGTCGATGATTCTGGAAGAGGAATGTCGAATGAAGATTTAACAAATATTTTTAGCAGGTTCTATCAGGGGGAACAGAATCGATCATTAGGTACTGGAATTGGCTTAGCATTATCAAAGGAGATTATGCAACTTCATCACGGCGAGATATCCGTCCAAAGTGTTGAGGGAAAAGGAACGAGGTTTGAGTTGAGGTTAAAAACTGGAAAAGATCATTTTGATAAATCTCAGGTAATATCTTCTATAGAAGAGCATGTAATTGATGATTCTAGTCTTTTGGATTTCGTAATTGATGACCCAAAAGAAAATCATCCAACTTCCCTTGTTAGTCATCAGGATCAAACCTTATTATTAATAGAAGATAATATTGAACTAAAAAATTATCTGATCCAGAGACTTGGTCAGCAGTATGCTATCATTGAGGCTGATTCTGTGAAGTCGGGTATTACCAAGGCACATGAAGAGATTCCAGATTTGATTATCTGTGATCTTATGCTCCGAAAAGAAAGCGGATATGATGTAATCCGGACGCTTAAGTCTGACATACGTTCTTCTCATATTCCGATCATTGTCCTTACTGCCAAGGCAGATTTGAGCGAGCGAATAAAAGGGATAAAGCTTGGTGCAGATGATTACATAACCAAACCCTTCAATTTCAATTTACTCGCTGAACGTATAAATACCCTTCTAATAAATCATCAAAAACTTAGAGAGCATTATGTGAGTGAGCTGCCCGCAGAGCCTAATGTTGTATCCTCTTCCAAACTTGATAAAAAGTTTATCAATGAATTTACTTCACTTGTCGAGGAGAATATATCAAATGCATCATTTGGAGTCAATGACATTTGTGAACAGTTAGGGTTATCAAGGATCCAGCTTTATCGTAAAGTGAAAGCAGTTCTGGGCTACAGTGTTAATGATTATATCAATAGTGTTAGACTTAAAAAGGCAAAACATCTCTTATCCACTTCCGATAACACCATATCAGAGGTTGCACATCTAGCTGGTTACTCCTCTGCACCATACTTCTCAACAGCCTTTAAGAATCACTTTGGTTTCACACCATCTGAGTTCAAACAAGGCCAAGTTGATACAAAATCGAAAGATTGATACAGAATTGAAATGCTCAAATTGAAACATTATCAATTTGAATTCATTTTTAGCACTCAAAAAATGCTTTTTATTAATGTTTAGGCTGTAAAATATCAAAATCATAAAAGATTGGTACAGCTACGAAATTGACGAAAGTAATTTCAAAATAGCTTGGATGGAAATTTCAAGTTATGAACAAAAGAATTCTGTACTATTCAGTAGTTGTTGGTTTAGCTGGTTTCTTATTTGGTTTTGACACAGTTGTTATTTCAGGAGCTAATCTTCCTTTAAAAGAATTGTGGCAAACATCTGATTGGTTTCATGGCACTTTTATTATGTCCATGGCCTTATGGGGAACGGTAGTTGGAGCGCTATTAGGAGGGATACCGACTGATCGTTTCGGTCGTAGAACAACTTTATATTGGATAGGTGTACTTTATCTGGTTTCGGCATTAGGCTCTGCTCTTGCCACTGATCCATATCTATTTTCGTTTTTCAGGTTTTTAGGAGGTTTGGGTGTGGGAGCCTCATCCATTGCTGCACCAACTTATACATCAGAAATATCAGCAGCAACCAATAGAGGAAGGTTGGTAGCTCTATACCAATTTAATATAGTACTTGGGATTCTGGTTGCATTTATTTCAAACTACATGATTGCTGGATTTTTCGAAGGTCCGAATGATTGGAGATGGATGCTCGGGGTGGAGGCCATTCCTGCATTGATTTATATGGTACTGGTTTTACGTGTCCCTAAAAGCCCTAGATGGCTTGTACTTCATAAAGGTAATGATGAAGAAGCTATGAATGTGCTTAGACTTACCTCATCGGAGGAGGAATCCTTAGAAATTTTAAGAACACTTAAACAGGGGGAGAGTCAAAGTAATGGAAAACCGTTCCATCTATTTTCTTCCAAATTTCGGTTTCCATTACTGTTAGCTTTCTTGATCGCCGCATTTAACCAACTTTCGGGGATAAACTTCATACTTTACTATGCTCCGGAAATTCTGGAGAAGGCGGGATTCGCTGCTGAAGATTCCTTATTCAGTTCCATATCAATAGGGCTTGTTAATCTGGTTTTTACAATGCTTGGATTGGTGTTGATTGATAGACTTGGAAGAAAGCAACTCATGTATATCGGATCCTTTGGGTACATAGTAAGCCTGGGAATGACAGCTTTTGGCTTCTATGTAGATGCACACGCCTCTTTCAAATTGGTCTTCATATTGCTTTTTATAGCATCACATGCAATTGGTCAGGGAGCTGTTATATGGGTTTTTATATCCGAGATCTTTCCGAATAAGGTTCGAGCATATGGTCAATCGTGGGGAGCAGGTACTCATTGGGTATTCGCGGCTCTCATAACCCTTTTTGGTGCTGTTTTGATTAACTCGATGCAAGCTTGGCAGGTCTTTACACTCTTTGCTGGGTGCAGTATTCTACAGTTGCTTTTTGTGGCATTCCTAATGCCAGAAACGAAAGGTGTTTCTCTCGAAGAGCTTGAAAATCGATTTATTCAACAGGAAGATAGTCAGGAAGAAATTAGCAACAAACCATCTCTAACTTCAGGAAAATGAAAGTATAACATCGAATAAATAAAATACATGAAGAAGGTCACTACCCCTTCTCAGTTCAAAACCTAACCTTCAATTAAACAAACAGCAATTAATGCTATTATGATGAAAAAATACATACAACTTGTTTTAATAATTCTTAGTCTGCCATACCTATCCTTAGGGCAGGAAATACGAGAAATTAGAGGAACCATAGTCGATTCCTCCACTGGAGATGTTTTACCTGGTGCCACCGTACAAATCAAAGACACCACCAATGGAACAATAGCTGACTATGAAGGAAATTTTACTATTCAAGCATCTCCAGAAGATGTACTTATGTTTAGCTTCATAGGGTTCCAACCCAAGGAGATTTCTGTAGGTGATAAGACTACTTTTAATATTAAGTTAGAACCTGATATTGAGTCACTCGAAGAAGTAGTAGTTGTTGGCTATACATCCAAAAAGAAGAAGGATCTTGTCGGCTCTGTTAGTGTAGTTGATATGGAAGAGGTAGGAAAAGTGGTTTATGCCAATCCCCTACAAGCCCTTCAAGGAAGAGTCGCTGGTGTCAATTTTACTCAGACCGGAGAGCCAGGTTCTGTGGGTACTGGAGTACAAATTCGAGGTGTAACCACCTTTGGTAATGTAACACCACTTTATGTTGTGGATGGAATACCTACTCAGGAACCACCAAATAACTTAAACAGCAATGATATTGCATCCATTCAGGTACTTAAAGATGCAGCAGCGTCGGTATATGGAGCCAGAGCCGCTGGAGGAGTTATTCTTATCAATACTAAGCAGGGTAAAACAGGCCAATTAAGGATAGACGCAGGCTTAACATCGAGCGTACAGACAAGGGCAAACTATTTGGATTTGTTAGATGCTGAGGAATGGGGACAAGTATATTGGGAAGCATATAAGAACAGCAGAACAGGTTCACCTTCTTTTACCGGATATTTTGATCTTGGGGGTAAGCCAGGTATACCTACGGATCCCCAACTTTATCAACCAGACAAAGACGATCCAAGTAAAAATCAATCCTATCAATATACTCCTAAGGGAACGAATTGGGCAGATGAAATATATAGAAATGGGCAGACTCAGAATTATTACGTAAACATCTCAAATGGAAATGAGAAAGGAAATGTGATGTTTGGGGCTTCTTATTTCAATGAAAAAGGGACGATTATAAATTCCTATTTCAAAAGGATAACAGCACGTGTTAATTCCAATTACAACCTAACACCATGGATCAATATTGGAGAGAATCTCTCAATCTCTAATTCAGAGCGTGTTGGAGTAGGAGGAGCTCCCAATGATGTAGTTAGACAACACCCTGCTCTTCCAGTTTATGACACGGATGGAGATTATGCTGGTAGGGTTGGTGATTTCCCCGATATAGTCAACACAGTTAGCATGCTCAACCGAACAAAGAATAATACCACTCAGAGTTGGAGAATACTGGGCAATACTCACGGGGAATTAAGTGTTCTTGATGCCATTAATATTCTGCCTGACGCTCATGATTTTAAGCTAAGAACGAATTTAGGTATTGAATACAGTGATTTTTATGATAATGTATTTAACTCAAGCCTTCATGAAGGAGTGTATCAAATTGATAACAATAGTTACATCAATACATATGGGCGTGGTTTAACAATGACATGGAACAATTTCGCTGAATATAGCTTCATTCAAGGAGATCATGATTTGAAGTTAATTGGTGGAATTGAGTCGATTGAGTATAACTACAAAGATCTTTCTGCAGGTAGACAGGGGTATACCATAGAAACTCCAAGTTATGTTACTGTTGGAGCGGGTGAAGAAATAACTACTGCAAATGGTGGTCGCAATAGTTGGGGGCTATTCTCTGAGATTGCAAGATTTGATTACGTTTTTAAAGGACGCTATTTAGCCACAGTTCTATATAGGCACGACCAAACTTCCAGATTTGCAACAGACGGAGATTTCCTTACCTACATGGCTGGGTGGAGAATTTCAGATGAACCATTCATTCGAGACTTGATTGGTAATTCTGTTGTCAATGAAATGAAATTAAGAGCCAGTTACGGTGAACTAGGTAACCAAAATGTCGGAACACTTTACAATCAGGCTACTTTTTACGGCCCAAATCAGCTGAATGCTAATTACGATTTAGGTGGTACCAATAGCTCGGTACAACAGGGTTTTGTTGTGCTAACAAGAGGTAACCCTTTCCTTAGATGGGAAACCACTAAATCCTATAATGT
>CAXEKM010000005.1:0-4111 GCA_963996645.1 uncultured Marinoscillum sp. | reverse complement strand
GAAGCGGTCTGCCAATCCAAAATCACGGTTCCATTATCAGCCAATCTAGCTTTGAAGTAAACAAATTCTACCGGAAGAGGTACAGGTTCGTTAGATCCTAGCGTCACGAAATTCGTGCTGAAACTTAAGTCGGTATCTGAAACAATTGATCCTCTAGAAGCAGTCATTCCGCTGTAATTAAGGTTACCATTACCGTAACTTTCCCAGGTCTCAGTGACATTATCCCATACCATTACTCTTAAATATTGCCATTCGTTCCAGGTAGCACCAACATCCGAATCACTATCCCAGTATGGTCTAACATCCGCTGTAGCTGGAGAAGCTACTTCTACTTCAAATACATCTTCTCTAAACAATATGGACTTAAGATCATTTTCCTCTCCTCCCCAAGTTGAGAAGTCATAAGAGGAATTGACGTTCGTAATTAGTGTGGTTGACCCAGGATCATCATCATGATACTGAACCATCCAATCCTTAGTTCCAATATAACCTTGAGTATTGCTAACCTCTAATGGTTGGTACACTGAACCAGAACCTACAGGGAAGAATTGTCTATCGACACTAGTTTCCAACCTACGTTTCAGAGGGCCATTTACAAAAGTGGTATTGCTGAAGTTACCCGTAATGGAACCTGTATTAAGAATAATTAGTGAATTATTAGCATCTGTCTCTATCTTACCACTGGTCATGACCAAATCCTCTACTTCTACATTGTCATTGCCTGAATTAACCACGGTCATTCCCGCCGAGTTATTAATTCTCAAATAGCTGATTGCTTCAGATCCTTCAAATGCTCCATCTATGGTTTGTTGGGTGGAACCGTTTAAAATAATTCTGGCATTGTTAAAATCACCATCGAAACTGGCCGCTGGATCTTTAATAATATCTCCTTTTATGTTTAAAGTAGTATTATCGCCCATTGCGAAGGTCCCTGCATCCTGTATTTCAAGGTTTTCACAAATATTGAATCCTGATCCATTGGTTAACACCTTCTCTCCATCTCCAGAAACTACCAGTCCTCTCAAATTATTGAATGGAAGTGCAAGGTTCACACTATTTCCAGTAGTCACTTCCAATTCCAAAACTCCCCCTTGAGTACAAGCTGAATTGGCTTCAAAGGTGGCATAATCACCTGCAGGAAGTGCATTTGTGTTCAATAACTTGAGCGTTCCGTCCCCTTCTACAGTTCCCAGGTTCACACCTGCACCCGTAACGGTAAGTGTAGCCCCGGTTTCAATAGTAACTTTTCTAAATCGCCAAAATTGACTAGTCAGATCCAGGGTAAAATCACCCGCAATCGTCAAATCAGGTGACTCGCCCAAACTCGGCACTGTACCTCCATCTGCCGTAGCAAAAGAACTGATATCTGAAATGCTTCCTGATGAGGATGTCGTGATGGTGATGTACTCTGGCACAATATCTGGAATGGCTCCACCACAAAGGCTGGCATCCGAATCATCTCGGGTGATACCTGCAGTGTAAGTTCCTGCAATGTCAGCACTAGTGAAATTTGCATAGTCTGTTGAAACACTATTTTTGAACATGATCACGTTATTCGTTTCGTCAAACAGTGCTTCGCTATAGGTTTTATCCCATGCTGAACTGACATTAAGCAATCTAGCAGGTGCATAATTGGTTAAATCTAGTCCTTGTGTATTATCGAAAGACTCCAGGGCATCTACATGATACAAATATATGGATCCATCGAAATCAGTAATATTCGCGGACCGAATCAACCAGTAGAATTGCAAGATATTATCAGCATCATTATAATCACTGTTATCACCGTAGCATGTCTCATCACTATCATCGGAAATACCTCCAGCAATATCTTCGATAGGTTTCACTGTAATCTCACTTGCATTCCCACCCGATACTCCTGTGATGTTGATCTCGGCAGGCGTATAATAATTCAACCCTACCGGATACAGATAGGTCCCAACATAAGCATCATTGAAGATCTTTCTTACCCCATTGTCAGTTATGCTGGCATTGACTGAAATCATGTTATTCTCATTGAAATCTGTTCTTGATGTTCCACCTAATCCATTTTCAAAAATGGCATCCTCATTCATAATCAATAGATTACCACCAATATTGAATACTCCAGCAGTTACAATAATTTTATCTTTGACTTCAAATACTCTTCCATCTCCAGGAATCTCAAGACCATTTGAATTATTCAAAGTCATCACTCCGAACTGACCTGTACCTGTTGAGGTATCAAGATTTTGTCCTTCAGAGCCACTAAATACAATTCCAGGCCCACTATTATCACTTTGATGAATTGCATCAAGGACCATATCCCCTTCCACGTACATAGAATTGCTGGCTGTACTGATAATACCATTCAGGAAGTCGAGATCATTTTTGACGGTAACATCTTTTTCAACAGACAGGGTACCACTACCATCTTTCTCCAGATTGAAGAAATTGGTAGTACCATTTCCAGATATGCTTTGTGCAGCATTCGATAGGAAATAGGTTGTTTGCTGATTGATATCTGTCCCCCCATTCGTGAAGGTGCCGTCATTTGCTAGGTCAGCGTTAACAGTCAGGTCATACCCATTAGCTCCGAATGTAGCTCCCGACTCTAGCGTAAGCGTATTTAACTCCAGATCAGTATTATAGATAAGCACTGATGGTGAGTTGTTACCTGTTACTAATATCTCATTGAGTGGCACGTTAGAATCAATACCGATCATGCTTTGTCCTGCAGGAGTATCAGAGCTTCCAATAGTAATTACAGAACCTGTTACATTTAGATCAGCCACATCTGGTTTAATAATCAATGAAGCAACCGTGGAAGAGCCATTCTGACGAACAATCGTAAGCTCTCCGCCTGTATGTGTAAATTCACTACCTGAATTCATTACTTCGAAAACACCTCGTATTGAAGAAGGTGCTGCCTCTATTCCAAATCGGGCAATACCACCAGTTTGGACATAGTTAAGCAAACCAGAAACAGCCGTCAATTTTCTTCTCACCTGCGAGCCAACCAATAAAGAACCGTCTGTTATTTCAATAGTAGCATTACCAGAGCTTCCGTATTCAATAAAGTTATTTCCATTATCGCCGGTTACTGACATATCCAAAGTCCCACCTGATAGTCTAAGCAGACCATCTAAAATCAAACCGTTATCATCACCCTCGATTTTCAAAGTCCCATTGACAATTTCCAAACCACCAGACCCTGAGGATGCCTCGTCGTTTAATGAATTAGGAAGATAAAAACTCCCTGTAGAAGCATCAGTAAGCGTAATATCTACAGCAGCATCAATAATCAGTAATCCATTCACTATTTCAATAGGCTGGATGCCACTTACAGAAGGGTCGGTAAGTGTAAAGACATCTGGAATCGTGAACGAACTATTGGTGTCCGATCCTTTATTCATCTTTATTTTATAGAGATCCATAGTGATGTCGGCATTGTCAGTTAACGAATTCACTCCGGTTCCAGAAAATTGCAAAATCACATTACTTCCTGCAGATGATAAATCAAATGTACTACCATTGGTGAATGTAACATCTCCATTAATAGTAAACGTATGGATATCAGTGCCAGAATTTTCAACAGTCACACTATTTAAATCTGAATCCGCTCCTCCTATCATTGCGAAATCAGTGCATGATAAAGTAACGTCATATCCCAGATCTATAAATTCGATGGAACCTTCTTGGTTGGATCCAATAATGATTGTGCTATCGATAGTCAAGTTTTGAGCGACTTGAAACGTTACATTGTTATCAATAAGCATGTTTTTTGCTACAACTTCTTTTCCAAACTGAAAAAACCTGTTAGCATTACCACCGAATGTCCGGAAAGTAGGATAAGCATCAAAGTCATTTACAATAGTGGTGCCATTAGCCTGGATCCAAAAGAACCAGCCATTATTGGGATTTTCGGCAAAATCTCCGATATCTGCGATTATGGTACCAAAGTTCGAGACATTGGGGCCAACATCTTGTACCATCTCTCCCAGTCCTGTAATGTTGGATACTGTAAGCGTAATTCCAGATCGAACCCTGACCCTGGACATATCAGTTACTGACAGTGCACTTGCACCTTCAAAAGAATCAAAAATGATCTGTGCAACCTCTGTGTCACCTT
>CAXEKM010000004.1:0-2719 GCA_963996645.1 uncultured Marinoscillum sp. | reverse complement strand
CTTTTCCAATACCTATGGAGCAAATGGTAAACTAGCTGTGGTGAGTCATATCAATGAAAACATTGATTTTAATGTTTCATATAGTGTGAGTGGTAATTTGGTGAAGAACTCTATTCAATCGACTAATAACAGCCAATATGTTTTGCAATCATTAGGAGGGGAGCTAAACTACATCTTCTGGAAGGGATTTGTGTTTCGAAGTGATATAGGATATCAGCAATACAATGGGGTTTCAGATGCCTCTGATGTAAGCTACACCTTGTGGAATATGAGTTTGGCAAAGAAATTTCTTAAGAATAATTCCGGAGAGCTAGAGTTGTCTGTTTTTGATTTGCTAGGTCAAAATCAAAGTGTTAGCCAAACGGTAGGAGCTTCCTACATAGAAGAAACCAGGACTCAGGTCCTTCAGCAATACTTTATGCTGAAGTTTACTTACCAGGTAAGGAAGTTTGGGTAAGTTTTTTGTAAAAATGGGAGATAGTTTGGGAAAAAGTAGGCATTACCAATAATTATGTACTTATTTGAAGATTAGAGTTTAGAAGTTTCTCACGTGGGTATTTGCCCTGCCTTCCATTTAGCTTTTTGACTTTTTAAAATCACATTAAGAATAGCTCTGTATTTTACTGCCGTAGAAATACTGGGATGTAGATTTCTTTCTATAAAGAATGAAATTAACCAAACCTAAGACCTAATTGAAGACATACACTTTTTCAAACAAGTGCAACGCAGAATTTGCCTCTACATTACAAGCACGAGTTAACGCCTATTTCAAGGAGAATCAAATTACTAAAAATGCCAATGCAGAGATGGTGATGAAATCCATCATGGCGATGACCATCTATCTTGGGCCTTATGCTTTGATCCTTTTTTGGGATATTGGGAGTATTCCGTTGTTGTTCCTTCTCTGGTCTATCATGGGATTTGGGGTAGCGTTCATCGGAATGGCAGTGATGCATGATAGTTTGCATGGATCTTATTCCAAAAGCAAATGGATCAATCAGTTGGTGGCATTGTGTTGCTGGGTGATTGGTGTGGACCCAAAAAATTGGAAGATTCAACACAATGTGCTTCATCATACCTATACCAATGTGGAGGATGCTGATGAAGATATTGAGCCACGATTCATTTTCCGATTTTCACCAAATCAGCCTCATGCTCCAATTCAGAGGTTTCAACACTTATACGCCATGTTCTTTTATGGATTATCTACACTCATTTGGGTGACTGTAAAGGATTTTGTCAAGGCTTATGGATATAAGCAGAAAGGTTTGATTCCATCTGGAACGCCATTTTTTATACATATTATCCAGGTTATTATCCGCAAAGCTGTCTACTGGAACCTGTTTTTGGTGCTGCCGGCACTTTTGTTACCCGTTCCCTTTTGGTTGGTATTGTTGATGTTTCTGAGCATGCACTTTGTTGCAGGGTTTATATTGACCTTCACTTTTCAATGTGCTCATGTGGTGGAAACATCTGAATTTACCTTTTCAGAGGATGGGAAAATAGATGATAACCGATTGGCTCATCAGTTAAAAACAACTGCCAATTTCGGTGTGAATAGTAGGTTATTGTTTTGGTTTACTGGTGGACTTAATCATCAGATTGAGCATCATTTATTCCCACATGTTTGCCACATACATTACCGCAAGATTTCAGGTATAGTTAAGGAAACGGCTAACGAGTATGGTTTGCCATATCACATTGAACCTTCACTCGCTTCTGCAGTACTAGGGCATTTGAGAATGCTTAAAACTTTAGGATCAGCAGATGTTTAATTAAGAGGACTGACTTTAGCACTAAGCGATGTTCAGCGCCTTAATGTCTTGTTGAAATTCTACTGGGAGTAGTAACTTCTTAATTAGGAAATCCAGATGAGCCTTCTTAGCTATTTTGTAAGGTAAGATGATTCCTTTTAAAAGCGACTTTCGTTCCAGATGAAGTAATTTCTGAACGTGTGAAGGGGTGATCAGTCTGTACACTTCCTGAAGCACGAAATACCGGGTTTTTCCAAGATGTTTTTTGTATTGATTAAAAAGATCCTGAGAGTGTTCACTGAAGGCAAGGTGTTGCATTAGTGAGGATTGTCGGATCACGACCCATTCATTGAAAGAAGAGGGTAGGTTTTGAATATTCATGCGATTACCCAACTTTGTGAAAACTTTAAATATCTCCTCTTTTTCAGAATAGACAAGAGGTCTTTCGAGTGTTTCAAAAGCTACTATGGAGTAATGAATCAATAGATACAGCACATCCTGATAGGCGTGATTTGGGATTTGAAAACCTCTTGCAGTGGAGACATTTCCATGTATATTATTCATTGAGTCGATGACGTTGAAAGCATCAGACTCAGATGCAAATACAATCTTTTGAGCATATGTAACTGTAGAGAATAATCTACCTAATGGGTCTGAAGGTAGTTTGCCAGTGAAGTAAAGCCAATCCACAGACTTGTTCAGTGCAAACTCCGCTGATGCTCCAGCGAAAATCAGCAGTACTGTGTCTGAGTTGCCCCAGATCTTACGTACAATCGAATTTTTTGCAGCGAATTCCTTCATCTCTTTAAGTCAATTACGATGTAAAGATATTAAATAGATTCGAAAGTACTTTGAAATACAGAGTTAATTTTGGTCGATTCATATAGTCCTTTCAACCCGACTGATATGAGTTCTGGCTAATGGGATGTGAAATGGCTATGTTATTCGGGCTTAATTGATTATTT
>CAXEKM010000003.1:0-4077 GCA_963996645.1 uncultured Marinoscillum sp. | reverse complement strand
CGACCATTGCCGTCCATGATAACGGCTATATGTTTTGGTAAATTGTCTGAATTGATTTGCTCCTTCATTCCCTACTACGCCAAAAATGCGAAAGACCACAAAGTTGTGTTTTTTTTTACTAACGCGGAATTATTAAACATTTTTTAACGCCTAGTTCGCTCTGATGCGTGAAAGAATAGCCCTATTTGGAACATAAGGATATGGACAAGGAATTTTGTAAAGCACGAAAGTCAGGTTTATGCCTGTATAAAAATACCAGTCTTTGTCATTTGGATTTCCAAATTGGTAATTGTTCTTAAATGAAACATCCCCATCTGATATTCCATCTAAATAATCGAAAAAGGTTTTTCTAGCACTGGCTTCAATTCCCAATGTAAGTTGTTTAGTGAGCTCGTACTTGATACCTCCACCCATCGGAATCACTACCTGAAGTTTGTTAAAGTCTTCATATGTTGCTTCAACACCTTGAATGTTAGCAAAACCTATTCCTAGCAAGGCATACGGCGCCCAAGGAATTCTCGATTTGTCAGATCTATAAGGAAGGAAATGATATTCAAATACCGAACTAAGTTCTAGAACATGATGGTTGAAGCTGTGCTGACGCTCTCTTCCCAATGCATCAAAATAAGCTTCATCACTTGCGGACACTCCCAGGTAAGTTAGTGCTGTTTTAAGGCTGACAATGTTGGAAAAGTTTAAACGCAACAAGCCAGTTACTCCTGGCTTGGTCATAGAAATATGTGGATAGTGTACTATGTCACCCGTATAATGAGCAGCACCTACTCCTCCTCCAAATTCAATAAATTGTGAATGAGCGTAGGAGCTCAGAAATAAGAGAAATACAAATATTCTTGACTTCAAAGACTATCTAAATTTAGCTGACCTTCTAACTTGTCCAAGTATCATTGTCACTTTAAGGGTAGTCGAGAATATCATATCATTATCTTTCGGATTTCCACGAATAGCCTGTTCTTCTCCTTCATGTAAACCCCCACCAATACCGTATTCACCTCCAGCAGTATAGTATACATTGCCATCAGACATTGTACCATTAGTTACTTGTACTGTTCTATCTACTCCGGCCCAATAGGCTGTCGGTTCAGCACTTCTATCTGACATGATTCTTGCCAATGGATCATCAAAAGCATAAAACGGGATATAACCTGTACTCACATCATCAATATAATCAGTGAACAGGTATCGATAACCCACTTCTAGGCTTGCACTAAACGGACCCGGCAATCTCATTTTGACACCCAAAGCAACTGGAATTGACAATTGAAATGGACTGTATGATTTAACGTCAGACCCGTCAATAAATTGTCCCTCAGTACCAAGTTTCCTTAATCTTACCCATTCTCCGGCGCTTGGAGCTTCGATAGTACTATTAGCTCCACCAGTAGTATAGTCGAAATCAGGAACAAGACCTTTCGGTTCATGATGAAAAACTGCAAGACCACCCATCAAATAGACATTGAAGTCTGGTCTTACGTTTGGTCCACCCCAAGTTGGTATCAAGTAGAACTCAAAACCAACATGAAGTTCCTTAATGTCATTTCTAAAACTTAAATTTCTTGTGTATCGCGGAGCAGATTCTGGATCATTTGGGTCTGATGTAATATCATCACCTTTAAGTCTACCATAATTAAATCCTGCTCTAACCGCTATTCTTTGGTGAAAGCGAGCACCTATTTCTCCTCCAAAGCCGGGTCTTGTAAATGAAACATCAGAACTTGCTGCTCTATTAACTGGAGCTAAATCTCCATAATAGTTCATGGCGTTAATATTGAAAGAAACAAAATTGTATGGTCTAAATCTACCTCCTCCTCTATTGGTATAGTTAGAAATAGCTTTGTTTCTTGAACTTCTGCGTTTGTATTTGTTCCCAAATAATTGGGCATTAGCATCGGTGATGCTAAGAGATAGCAAAAGGATAAAAGACGGTAATAAAATTTTCAACCTCATAAACATGCGCGCAATAATGAGCAAAGATAAACCAAATCAAATATTTTTATGGCTAATTTCGTTTATCAAGGCCCCAAGTTAATTTATTTCGGAGCGTATCAAGAAAGGACGTCCCCTTTATTTTGATCAATTTCGATGAAAATGGTGCTTTCTTCACATGAAAATCTACGGAATCAGTGACCGCTTCGGATCTCGAATCCAAAGAAACTTGATAGGATTGATTGCGAGACTCCACTCTAAACATCAAAGAACTGTTCTCTGAAATGATCAAAGGACGTACATTCAGGTTATGGGGGCTTATAGGAGTTATGATAAAATTTTTGGTATCTGGGATGATAATTGGTCCTCCACAACTCAATGAATAACCGGTGGATCCAGTAGGTGTAGCCACCATTAATCCATCGACCCAGTAAGTGTTTAGAAACTCTCCATCTAGATAACTATTTACTGTTATCATAGACGAAGTATCTTTTCTCAAGATTGCAAACTCGTTTAGTGCGTAACTTTCTTCACCAAAAAGTCCGGAATCAGTGGTCAATTGTAATAAAGACCGCTCTTCATAGGTATAGTCACCTTGAAAATAGGAAGTTAACGCATCAGCAATGTTCTCTCTAGAGATTACCGCCAAAAATCCCAACCTACCAAGGTTTATTCCTAATATAGGCACCTCTGAAGAACCAACATGGGTTAATGTTTCCAACAAAGTCCCATCTCCACCTAAACTGAAAACAGCCTCAAACTGCTCCATGTTTTTCCGTGGTTCATATTTAGGAAAATCAGAGAATAGATCTTTATCTACGTCAATACCTGATATACCGGGACTGACATATATTTCCCTGCCATTTGCTTGAACAATGGCAATGATATCTTCTACGTATTTGATGGAGTCAGGAGAAATTCGTCTCCCATGAAAGGCAATTTTGCCCATTATCTCTAGAGTTTAAGATACTTCATTAAAATATCAATGCGCTCTTTCTCATCGAAGCTAGAGTCAACCACATTGTATGAATTCTCCACAAAGAAACCACTTTGTTCTAGAGAGGCAATAATGTGTGTGATTTCTTCCTTATTTATTTTAAGGGTAAGATGAAGATTATCTGGGTCATCAGCATGTGGACTTAGGTAACTACTCAGAATCTTAGCCTCATTGGACTCAATTATCCTACTGATTTCAGAAAGTGAATAATCATGATATTTCAATTTAATCCCAATGATCGCACCTGGAGTACTGACTGATGAGTTTTTAGCAAACGCTTCAACCACGTCTTCGATTGACACTACTCCTAGGTATTGATTCAAACTATCGACAACAGCCACAATTCTGAACCCTTCTACTCCTGAAACTTTGAGCACTTCATAGTAATGATGCCCAGCTTGTACCACACAACTTTGTCCTACTAAGGGATAATCTCCAACATTTGGGTATTGAAGTTCCTCATTGAGAAGTAACTCTTCATCTATAATGCCAATGAAACGACCATCCTCCACCACAGGAAGCTCTGATAAACGCAACTCATCCATCCATAGCTTAGCCTTGGATATTTTATCCTGAGGCTTCAATGGCGGAATCATATAGTTGATCAGATCTTTGGCGTTCATACTAACTCTTTTTCAAGAAACTCTTCTAATATAACGTTAAATTCTTCTGGACGTTCCATCATCGGCGCATGACAACATTTATCAATAAACCTCAACGTTGTATTCGGTATCAATCGATCAAATTCATGAGCCACGTAAGGAGGAGTAATCGTATCATTCAATCCCCATATCAATAATGTTGGCACTTTGATATTTGGAATATCATCGGCCATGTTATTTCGCTGTGCAGATTTTGCTATTGCTACAATGCGTAATGCTTTTGGAATACTCTTAGTTGTCTCAAAAACTTCGTCTACCAAGTCCTTAGTCGCGGTAGCTGGATCATAGAATGTATAAGCTACACGTTCTTGAATGTAATCATATGAGCCTCTTCTCGGGAAAGAACCTCCCATAGCATTTTCAAAAAGACCTGAACTACCTGTAAGAATTAGAGTATTTACTTTTTCAGGATTTGCTAGCGTAAAAATCAAGCCAACATGTCCACCAAGACTATTCCCAATGATATTTACACTG
>CAXEKM010000002.1:0-4179 GCA_963996645.1 uncultured Marinoscillum sp. | reverse complement strand
GTATCTACAAATGCCTTCTGTAAGTTTCTTCTGTAGGTATCGATCTTTTTACCTGTTCTCAGCTCAGAATAAATTCCGTTTCGAAGATCATCAAACAATGCAGATGCGGTGTATGCGCTTTTACCATTTAAAACCTCATTTTCGATCATTCGCTTCAAACGGTCATCGTCCATCAAACGACTTAGCGTTCTTGTTTGCAATGACTTAATTCGATCAACTATACCGTCTTGTTCTATTCTACCTAGAATTTGTGGATCCACGAGCCATTCTGGAGTTGCAAACAGTTGCTCATTAAAAAACTTAACAGCACGCTTTTGCTTGTCCAAACTCACGTGTGTATAGACCAATCCTTCTTGTTCTGAAGTCTTGAAATTCTCATATACACCACCAACATTTGCAGCTACGTGTCCGAGGTATCTGTTGTACTGTCCTACAATGTTGTTGTAAAGCTCCTGCAAGTCATCATAGTCTTTGCCTTCCTCAGTTCCCCACTCGATCAATTTATCTTTGATACGTTTTAAGTTTCTGATTCCTAGCTCTGAAGCGATCATGCTATCATCTCCAAGATCTTCAGTTTGAGCGCTTGGATCAACAACTCCGCCTCTTTGTCTTCCATATCTGTACAATGGATCACCAGCTTTTTCCAAAATCCAGGCATTCAGGGTAGTTTCCTCCTCTTCTGCTGACTCTACATTGGCAATTGGGTGGTAGCCATAGTAAATCGCCCAATCATCATACTCACCAATACCAGGATAGAAGATTGTCACACCATCCTCAGGTTGTGCTACATAATTGAATCGTGCATAATCCATAATGGATGGAGCCGTACCATGAGTAGCAGTAAATGAAGGAGATCTCAATGAATCAACAGGATATCCTACTGAAGAACCCATGTTGTGTGGCAAACCTAATGTGTGTCCAACTTCATGAGCCGCCACAAAACGGATCAACTCTCCCATAACCTCATCTTCGAACTTCACACCTCTTGCAGTTTCATTAATCGCTGCAGTCTGTACGAAATACCAGTTTCTCAAAAGGTTCATCACGTTGTGATACCAAAGAATATCACTTTCTAAAATCTCTCCTGTTCTGGGATCATGAACGTGAGGTCCTTGTGCATTCTGAATATCTGTAGCGATATATCTGATAACTGAATAACGCACATCTTCCGGACTCCAATCAGGATCCTCCTCAGGAGTTGGAGCATCTTTTGCGATGATCGCATTTTTCAAACCAGCTTTTTCAAATGAACGCTGCCAGTCTTCTACACCTTGCTTGATGAATGGTCTCCACTTTTCTGGTGTAGCAGGATCGATGTAATAAACGATTGGTTTAACAGGCTCCACAGCCTCACCTCTATTGAAAGCATCCCAATCACTTGGCTCCAATCTCCAACGAGTGATAAATCTATTTCTTGCAGCTCTTTGCTCATCCAATGAATAATCCAGTTGACTAAGTGAGAAATAACCCACACGATCATCATGATTTCTTGGTACCATTGGATCAGCTGGCAACAGAATGAAAGATTGATTCATTCCGATAGATAATGCACCAGTCAATTGATTGTCTGGTAGTTCAGACCCTTTATAGGTTAATACGTGTCTAACCTCCACATTTTCCGGGAATGCCTTCACCCAGTCAATCATAGATCTGCTTTTATCAACAGAAGAAACTTTAAAGTTCTTTCTTTGATAGTCATACAACGCTCCAATCATTGGCACATCAGTAGTAAAGAAGTCTTCAATATTGATCACATACGAAGCAGAGTCTTTTCCTTGTGCCTCAATTTTGAACGAATGAATAACAGGCTCGAAATTGTTATTCACTACTGATTTGTAAATTGGATCTTCTTCACTCGCTACCGAATTGTAACTCACCGATCTAATAATGATGTTATTGTCCTTTTTTTGGAAGCGGATAACTTGTTGTGGTCTGGACTTCATACCAGCTCCACCAAAGTTTAATCCTTTTACGTGACCTGAAATTCTAGATACTACAAGAATTTCTTTTTCTAAAATATCTGTAGGTAATTCAAAGTAATACTTATCATCAACCTTGTGGAAGGTAAATAAACCTTCATCCGATTCTGCCTTATCTGTAATAACTTCTGAATAAGGTTTAAAAGGACCTTTTTCTTTCTTTTTAGGTTGCTCAGTAGCAGCTTTCTTCTTCTTTTTCCCGAAGAGCTGCGCATGAGAAGGTGTGGTCGCAATCGAGAAGGCCAGGATGGCCATCAAACCGATTGCTTTGGTGTTTACTCTCATTCTATCCTCTATTATAGTTTTTACTTGCCAACTAAAGTATAACAGCAAAGTTTTAATAGCGGATCAAAATCCACAGACGGCCGATAACTCTTTTAAACTCATCGAAAATGATCTATGTAGCTCCTGAGTTGACTTAAGTCAACGATTTGAGTCACCTATGTTACAGTTGCCTGTTCATATGATATAGACATTTGCTTTCTAACAATACGGGGGAAATTAGCATGAGCAAACCAAGAATTATCATCATAGGAGGCCTTTCTGCTGGACCATCAGCCGCAGCAAAAGCTAGACGAGTAAATGAAAACGCTGAAATCATGCTGTTTGAAAAAACGGCTCACATTAGCTATGCTACTTGTGGTATCCCTTATGCGCTTTCTGGTAAGATCCAGTCTCGAGACAAATTAATCGTAGTTCAACCAGATCAATTGGTGAAACGATTTGGCGTTGATCTCCATTTGAATGAGCCTGTCACTGACATTGACCCAAATGCTCACATGGTTTATACCCACAAAGGTGCTTATCAATATGACAAACTAATCTTCGCAACTGGAGGGCGAGCCATCTTACCACATATTGCGGGAATTGAAGAATACCATAACTGGGCTCACGCCAAAACACTGGAAGATTTTGATAAGATCATGAAGCAGGATGTGGTCGCTAAATCGGATCATATCACCATCATAGGGGCAGGACTCATCGGATTAGAAAACGCTGAAAACCTGGTTAAAATCGGTAAAAAAGTAACTGTTATTGAGTTAGGAGATCATATCCTGGCCAACTGGGATGCCAAGTTTGCTACTATGGCAGAGAAAGTTTTAATAGAAAATGGAATTGATCTTCGTTTGAATACAAGTGTAATTGGAGTTGATGCTACGACCAATGAATTGATATTAAATACAGGGGAAAGACTATATACAGATTATACACTGATAGGAATAAGTATCCGTCCTAATACTGAAATGCTTACTAGCAAAGGAGCAAATCACCTACCTAATGGAGCGCTCATTGTCAATGAGAAAATGGAAACTTCCATTACAGACGTGTATGCCGCAGGCGATTGTGCGAGTATTCCTCACAAATTAACCGGTGAATCTGGTTGGTTCCCGATGGGCACACACTCCAACAAAGGTGGTAGAACAGCAGGTGCCAATGCTGTAGGTGGTGATAGCACTTTTGAAGGGGGATATGGAACTGCCATTATGAAGCTGTTTGATTTCACTATCGCCAGAACTGGAATGGGACCCAAAGAGCTCACGCGAAAAGGAATCAATTTCAAGTCTTCATTTTCCATTTCAGGAACGACACCTGGATTTTACCCTGATCAAAAGGACTTGTTTTTAGAGATCTATTTTGATCCAGATACTAAAGTATTGCTAGGTGCAGAGCTAATGGGTAAGCGAGGAGTAGATAAACGAGTAGATGTACTCTCTACTGCGATTTATGCCAAACTAACTATTGATGATCTTCCAAAATTAGACCTGGCGTATGCACCACCATTCTCCCCAGCAAAAGACCCCATAATTGTTGCTGGATTTGTAGCAGGAAATTCCATAACCGAAGGCTATCAAGAAGTTTCAGTTACCGAAGCTGATGAAATTTTCTCAAATCCTAATATTTCAAACTACGTCATATTGGACGTAAGAAATCCATCTGAAATTCATAAAAATGGATTGATTGAAGACTCAATTAATATTCCACTAGATGATTTGAGAGATAGACTAGGCGAACTAGATAAGGACAAACATATATTCGTGTACTGCGCTAAAGGACTGAGAGGTTACTTATCAAGCCTTATATTGCTACATCATGGCTTTGAAAATGTGAGCAACATTGGTGGTGGTTTCACTGCCTGGGATAAAATCATTCAGAAGTCAGTTTCCCTCGAACTAGACTGAATAAAAAAAGGGAGCTAATT
>CAXEKM010000001.1:0-1947 GCA_963996645.1 uncultured Marinoscillum sp. | reverse complement strand
GTTGATTAATTTTTAAATCTCCAGCTCATGTGTATCCTTCGAATATTATCTATTCTTATTGTTCTGTTTCCTGTCTTGGTCAATGGACAATCCCATCAGTCATTGATTGAAAAAGAAACGCTGAAAAAGCACATTGAGGTGCTGGCTTCTGACTCACTGGAAGGCAGGGGAACAGGATCTAGAGGATTAATTAAAGCTCAAAACTATCTAATTGCGGAATTTGAGCGATTAGGATTGATGCCAGGGAATCAATCATCCTATTTGGAAAACTTTACCTTAGAAAAGCGCTATATGGGTGAAACGTATCTAAGTGTTGGAGATAAGTGTTGGCGTAATTTCGACGAGGTAATTTTTATGCCTTCCGGCTATTTCCAACAAGAGGAGGTTGAGAAAGAAGTCGTTTTTGGAGGGTATGGTAGTGATGAAGAACTTGATAAGATCGATTTAGACGATCGCTTTGTTGTGGTATTTATTGCCAATTTAATGGCTCACACTAAGGTAGGAATGGAGCTGAATAAACGTGGCGCTTATGGCATGATTGCGGTAAAATCAAGTAATGATGTTCAGCAGATGTCTACCATGAAATCCATTTTTAGAGATCATTATCTTAAGGATCATTATGGTTTGAGAGATATTCCTAATCCTCGAGACACTGTTTCTAGAGGGAAGAGTGTTGTCAAGTCTGTTCGTGCAGTGATAACACCCCGGAGTGAATTGAAAAAGCTGATGGGGTATAGTGCAGCCAAACTTCAGAAAATAGCAGATAGAGGAGAGTTGACCAGTATTCCCAATGGCAAAGTCAAGGTGAAAATTGAATTTCTTACAGACGAAATGGAGTCTGCAAACGTTACAGCGTTTATTCCAGGAACTAGTGAAAAGAAGATTGTGGTCACAGCACACTATGATCATTTGGGTATGAGCGAAGAAGGTATATTTAATGGTGCTGATGACAATGCCTCGGGCGTTGCTGGTATGCTGCAGCTGGCAGAATCCCTAAGTCAAATTAAAGACCTGCCATATGGAATTGAATTTGTTGCCATGTCAGCAGAGGAGCCTGGACTTCTCGGATCCAAATACCATGTCAATCAACCCGCTTTTAATCCAGATGAGGTCTTAATCAATATCAATTTGGATATGCTTGGTAGGCAGGATGAAGAACATCGTAATTCTGATTATTTGTATGTGCTCGGTACTGATCAGTCTGATTCACTCAAAGAATTGATCAATCAGCTGGATGAGGTGAATGATGAAGTAGCAATTGATTATAGACATGATCAATCGTCAGGATTTGGAGGCTTTTACAGTCGGTCAGACAATTACAGCTTTCATCAGCGAGGGATTTTAGCAATATTCTTCCATACGGGTACTCATGAAGATTATCATCACCCGACGGATACCTGGCAGAAAATAGATTATGCAGCTTTAGAGAATCGAGTGAAATTTATAGAAGAGGTGCTCATCCAACTTCAGGAGAATGCCATGCTATTAAATTAAGTTAGGTATGGTGGCTTGATTGTTCACGAAAATCCTTAGCTGTTATTCCTGTATTCATTTTGAAGAAACGACTAAATGACACAGGTGAATTAAACGAATAGTCAAATGCGATTTCCTTTAGTGTACGATTGTTGTTTTGTAGTTCCCTTTTGATCTCAGTCAACCGTCGTTGGTTGATGATCTGATTGACTGTTAAGCCAAGTTTTGCTTTAACAATTTGATTAAGGCGCTTAGTGCTTATTCCGAGACATCCCGCATAATAGTGTCCTTCGGGGTGCGTTTTGAAATGAAGCTCCATAAGTCTTAGGAAAGAATAAATTCGTTTCTGCTGAAGATCCTGATCGATAAAACCATTTTTTTGATGCCTGATCAGCTGTAATAACAGCACTTTGAGACTGGTTTTTATGATTAAATACGAGCCATCCTCTCTGGTAAATTCTTTTTCCAGGGCTT